>CAKZKB010000578.1 GCA_937121005.1 uncultured cyanobacterium
CCCAATCCCCCATCTCCCCCTCCCCTTGTCCCCAGCTAAACTGCGCGATCGACGACTAATTCACCTTTGGTAAGGATTTTCTCCAGGTCTAAAATACTCATGGTCTTCTCTTTATAAGGGGCCGTTCCGCGTAGGTATTCTTCCGCCGACGATCGCACGGCGGCGGGAACGGATCCAATTTGCGACGGATGCACTCGCACGACATCGAAGACTTCATCGACGGTAATTCCGGCGACAATTTCGCCGACTTCCACGACGATCGCTTTCGACACGCTAGTTGCGACTGTTGTACTCAAACCGAGGAGGCTGCGAATGGCCACCAAGGTGAGAATTTCGCCGCGCAGGTTAGTATTCCCAATAATATGGGCTGGCGTGCACGGAACGGGAGTAATTTTACGAATATCAGCAAATTCGCGGACGACGTGCAGATCCACACCAAAATATTCGCCAGCCAAACCGACAACTGCTAAAGAGAGGCGATCGCGGTTGTCGTCTTGCTGCATTGACTGTAGTAAGTTCTCGGCGCGATCGCGGAAAATTTGCCGTTCTTCGGGGGTCGCGTCGGGGCAAAAAAGCGGCAGTTCTCCCGGTTCGTCAGGTATACTATCTTCGCGATCGTCGTCGTCAGAAATCTGGACGGTTTCGGAGTAGCGAATCAGGCGATCGCAGTCGAGAAGGGCAATGGTTTGAGTGCCCCGCGTGGCGACTCCGGTGACAAAACGGCGATCGGCTGGGGTGTCGCGTCCGTAAGACAAATCGGTGGCGACGTTACTGCCCTCAATTTCGCAGACTTCGCGCACTTGGTTGACCACAATTCCCACCCGCGTGCCGCGCCAAACCACGACAACTACACTATCGCTGAGGCGGTAGCGATGGCGGCGATATCCAAAGCGCAAGCGCAGATCCATCACGGGTAAAATTTGACCGCGCAAGTTCACCAGGCCGACAATATCGCGCGGGGCTTCGGCGATCGGGGCCAGTTCTGGCAAAAAAAAGACTTCTTGCACTAACGCGGCTTCTACGCCGTAAACCGAATTGTCAAGATCGAACAAAAGATAAAACATTTTACGATATACCTCAGAGACTGTTCCTATACCCAAATTTAAGAACATTGAATTCTCAACGGATTGGGAGCTTCTGCCTCACCAGTTCCCAACTGGATATAAAGATTAAAGTATAGCTGCATGGGAGTTCGATCTCTCATAGATTACGGCCGATTTTGAAAATAAACGAATTTTTTTAAGGACGCGATCGCAGTTTTTGCTCTCTTAACAATCCATCGACCCAAACGCGATCGGCATCCAACAAAGAAGGGACGGGTTCTCTGTGGTAATCGATTGCCAAATCGTAACTGGCTCGATCGTATATGTTATTTAACAAAACTTGCAGGTCGATCGAGGGTTCTAGATCTCCTAACTTCAGAGGTAAGGGAAATTCAGGGATAGGGTCTCGCAAATTGAACCCATACAAACTGGCTTGAGGGCGACAGTTTCCTCTGCTGACTAAAATACGATAATGAGTTTGAATCGTGCTACCGTAAACGGACATGGGTTGTACTTGGCGCAGTAAATCAATTTCGACTAGATGAGTCGAACTGCCTAAGATCTTATTTCGCTGGCGATCGTATTGCTTGCGTCCTTCGCCAGAACGTTTATTAATAGGAGAGAGAATTTCAATTGCCGTTACCACTTCCTGAGTCGTTACTTCTCGTACTTCTAAATAACCTTGCTTAACTGTTTCGGGTACGGGCACTTCTACAGTCTGGGGGCACGCGGGTGATTCTGCAACTGCGACGTTGGTTATTGGCTGTTTAGTTGTCGTCTGGGAACCTTTGACCGTCAAATCTGGAATACCAACGAGTAGGGATTGTTTGCCCACGATCTCATAAATACGCACCTCAACCGCAACTCTATATTTTGGGCGCAGTTGAGGGGAGAGGAAATTAGCTAGTTCGCTAATCAGCAACAAATGTATTCCCGGCCAGATTTCTGGATGTTCTAGGTAGGGGTTCATGCCTGGAAAAGGGGAAGGCATAGGTTTTGACCTCAACGGTACGATTACCTAATTCTCAGTTTATACCATTATTTGCACGATTAGTCAAGCCGATCTGACTGGGGCGATCGACGATATACCTGTGTCGATCGTGTTAAAATTGGGAAAGAATTTTTGTCGGTCGATCGTCCAGTTTCGTCCTAGATCCGTAGAAACAACATCCCCCCAGTCTACTGACCCGATTTTCGTCGAGGACGAATGGGTTCCGGATCCACCACCGACGGATTTAATTTTTGATGACGGGAAACCCTTAGAAAGCATCGGTTCTCGATTTTCTCATTCACACTTTGCTCGGTCGCCAGCCTTCTCTTTTACCTTTACCCCCTGAATAGTTACCCTTGTCTCCTTGTCTCCCCATCCCTCTATACGGGGAGTTGCCACCCGCCGCCGATGTGCTATCTTTGTAAAGATAAATTACGAAACTTAATATACCTTGCTCGACTATCCCCTAACCCAAAACCGATCCCCTCTGTGGCGGGAGTGGCCGCGACTGGCCCGCAGTGGCTTCGCGATCGCGGTATTTCTTGTCTGCGTTCCCGTCTTCATCGAGGCCCCCCTGGCCCAGTATTTCCCCGTTTGGGGGTTGCTAGCGACAGTTCCCTGGCTGGTAGCTAGCAGCCTGTTGTTGCGTCGGAAAGCGACCGCCTTGTGGGGGGACTTGCTACTCGGGTTTACCGGGAGTTGGCTAGCCGGATCCTTGTACTGGGGATGGTTCCGAAGCGAACCGCTACTGCATTTACCCATCGAAGCGATCGCCCTTCCCCTTCCCATTTACCTGATTTGTCGCCAGCGTTGGCTGGCTGGAAGTTGGTTCGCGATCGGATCCTTTTTGGGAACGGCAGTCACCGATCTATACTTTTACCTGACCGGTTTGATTCCCTACTGGCGAAACCTGATGCGATCGCCGGCCGACATGGCCGGGCCAATTTTACACGACACCCTCAACCTGGTCGGTACGCCTTGGGGCATCGCCTGGGCCGTCGTTTTAGCTAACCTATTAATCGCCGTCGCCTTGTGGGGCCTCCGCCGCCCCCAAGCCTACTGGCAAGCCTTCTCGGGTGCAGTTTTGAGTACAATTCTGGTAGACGTACTGTTTCTGCTAGGGGCAATGGCGAGTTAGGTGTGAGGTACGAGGTACGAGGTACGAGGTGTGAGGTACGAGGTACGAGGTGCGAGGTTTCAAGGATGAAGGAGGAAGGATGAAGGATGAAGTGGGAAGGATGAATAGTGATTTCTCCCCCTCTCCCCCTCTCCCCCTCTCCTTGTCTCCCCCTCTCCTTGTCTCCCCAATCCCCTAATCCCCCAATCCCCCTCCCAAGTTGCCAGAGCCTCGGGAATTCCGGCACAATAGGAGTGCTTTGGCGCGTACTGTGGGTTTCGGCCCGATATTGATAGGATATGCAATCGTGCTGAATTCTTGCCCTCACTTGCGATTGCGGATGGAATCGGGCGATCGCTATATTTCTTTGGCGAATGGCAACTGCTGGACGCTGGGACGGAGTAGCGATAACACCATCGTACTGCCCGATCGCTGGATGTCCCGCGCTCATGCCATGTTACAGCGTACCGACGGTGGCGACTTCTACCTGATCGATTTGGGGAGTCGCAACGGGTCGTTTCTGAACGGGCGGCGGGTCAGCATTCCCGTTACTATTAAAAACGGCGATCGCCTGACGTTGGGGCAAACCGAACTCGATTTCCACTGTCCCCTTCCTCAACCGCAAGACGAAGACGATCCCAATACCGAAGAACCCGCGACGGCGGTGTTGTCGGTACGGCGGTTAATTTCGGTGATGGTCATCGATATTCGCAATTTTACCGTCCTGACGCGCCAAATTGACGAAGCCTTGCTCTCGGAAACCATCGGAACCTGGTTTCGCCAAGCAGGGCTCATTATCCGCGAGTCGGGAAGTTGGGTAGATAAATATATTGGCGATGCGGTGATGGCGGTATGGTTTCACGCCGAAGAAATTGCCAACATCAACGATACGCAGATGCAGCAAATCGGGCGAGCGTTGGTACAATTAAACCAAATGACAACTGAATTGAACCACAAATATCCCTTACCGTTTCCGCTTCGTATTGGGGCAGGCGTGAATACGGGTTACGCCATGGTGGGAAATACTGGAAGCGGCGATCGTCCCGATTATACCGCCATCGGCGACACGGTAAACGCGGCGTTTCGCTTGGAGTCGTCTACAAAGCAGATTAAGAAAGAGGTGGCCTTAGGGAGAGTCACCTATCATTATCTCTCCAGAGCGATCGCCCTGTCAGGATTTGAAGAACGTACCGTGCGTTTGAAAGGATACGACGATCCCATTCTCGCCTACGGTGGCTTTTTTCGCGATCTCGAAGCCGCCGTTGCTACCCTAGAACTGGAGAGTTAAATCGTCTAATTTTAGACGCGGCGGTGTGCGTTCGCGAGTTACCCTAAAAGGGCGATCGATTGTCGAATCCTAAGAAGCAACCTTCTCCTTCTTCTCCCCTAAATTGGCCTCGAGCTTCAAACAGTTGCCACTCCCGTCATCGAGCAGGCGGTACTCCACCTTGTCCATTAAACGGTTTATAATCAACCAGCCGTAGCCCCCCTCCTGCATGGCTTCGGGGTTGGGGGCCGAATAGTCGCTGAGATCGTAACCGCGGCCGCAGTCCAACACCTCCAACGCCACATCCGTTTCCTTGAGTTCCAGGCGGATCGTGACGGGCAGTTCGGGACGATCCTTGTGAGCGTGGCGCACCACGTTAGAATACGCTTCAGCCAGCACCAGGCGCAACCGATTCGATTGCCTCGGCCAGTCCACGCTCTCGGCCAGATCCATTTCCAAGCAGCCCAGCAGCCAGCCTTCAACAATACTCAAGAAACGCAGTTCGCTGGGAATGTGTAGCTCCGTTTTCATGGACTACAGAACCTCCAGAGAGAGAATGGTTTGGTCGTCTTCTTGTTCTTGGCTGTCACCGCGAACGCGATCGAGCAGACGAGACAAATCCAACGGACTCGGCTCGTCTTTGAGTAGCTCCCACAGCCCTTCTTGTTGTAACATCATCTGGGTCTTTTGCCCGTCAGCGCCGACAGAAGTCACCGTCGCCTCCGTGATGCCATCGCTGGTGAGCAGCAAGACATCCCCCGGTTGCAACTCGATGGTTCCCGCCTTCGCTTTCCACATTGGCAAAATTCCCACTGGCACCCCGCGAGTTTTGAGAAAATTCGGTTCGATGTTATCCCCACCTTCGGACAGTCGCTTGTGCGGCCAAACCAAAGGATAAATATGTCCGGCGTTGGCGTAAACCAACTCCCGCGTTGATGGCGTGTAGCGGGCCACGACCATGGTAATAAAACAATTATTGCCGATTAGGTCGTCGGACAAAATACTATTCAGGTTTTGCATCACCCGTTCGGGAGGCGGAGGATTGTCTTGCGACAGTTCGCGCCGCATCACCGACATGGCGCTAGCCATAAACAGGGCCGCCGGAACCCCTTTCCCAGAGACATCCCCCAACGCCAGCCACAAGTCGCCTTGGGGGTGGACGTAGACCTCGAAGAAATCGCCCCCCACTTCCCGCGCTGGATAGCAGCAGGCCTGCACCTTTTCCGTCTCGAAGTCGGGCCAGCTTTGGCGCAGCAGGTTGGTTTGAATTTGCCGCGCCACTTCCAACTCGGCCAGCATTTTTTGCACCAGTTCTTGGGTGCGCTGGTAGAGTCGGGCTTGCGATAGGGCCAGGGCCGCTTGTTCGGCGACGCTTTCGAGTAGTTGGATGTCTTCGGGGGACAAGGGCGTGCTGGAGTCCGAGTGAACGACGGCCAAGACTGCTTGATACTCTTTCTGGTAGCCGATAGGAACGACGAGATGGGTGAGTTTGGAACCGTCTTCGCCCTCGGTTTCCATAGATTGAGTTTGCCCTTCGGCTAAAGCCGCTTTGACGCGATCGCCCTCATCGGTGGGGGCGGCAGGCGCTTCCTCTCCTTCGGCGACGGGGGGAAAGACCAAAATATCGGCTAAGTTGGGTTTCCCGCTTTCCACCGGATACAGGCGAGCGTTTTCGGCCTCGAAGCTGTTCCCCACCGTCTCGACGAGGGTTTGCATCATGTTGCGGTAGTCGAGAGAGCCGCGAATGGCGTTCATCACGTCATTAAACAGGGACTCCCGACGCACGATGCGCCGCAGTTCGTCGGTGCGCTGTTTGAGCACCTGATAGGTATCTGAGGCTTGGCTGACGACGGCTTTGAGCTCTTCGGGGTTCCAGGGTTTGGTGATGTACTTGAAGACCTGACCGGAGTTGATGGCTTCGACTAGATCTTCGACATCGGTGTAACCCGTGAGCAAAATGCGGATGGTTTCAGGAAACCGATCGACGGTTTTGCTCAAAAATTCCGTGCCGTTCATCTCCGGCATCCGTTGGTCGGAGATGATGATGCCCATTTCGCCTTGTTCGTCGAGGACTTCTAAGGCTTTGAGGGCGCTCTCGGCTTTGTAGACTTGGAACTCGCGCCGAAAGGTTCGGTACAGCAAGTCCAGGTTGTCCGTTTCGTCGTCAACCACCAAGAGTTTGAGTTTTTTCCCTTTTCCCCGACTCATGCCATCTCCCAGTTGTCGGCTAATGTGCGCTCTTGCATTAATTTAGGCTCCGGTGTCGGTCGAGACAACGATCGCCCCACCTTATTTATAAAAGCATCCCGAACTGAGCTTAGCATAGGCAGTTATACTGAACTTCACGATCGAGTCTGACTTTACAGAAGGTTTGCATTCGCGGTCTAGGTTATTTTACCGCGTTTGCCCCCGACTCGGCCAGGCGTTGGGCAACCCTGAGTTTGGCACTGCGCGATCGCGGGTTGGTTTGGCGTTCGCTGTCGCTGGCGACGACGGGCTTTTTGGTCAGTACCCGCAGTTGGGAGGCAGCCCGAAATTGGTGCTTGACGGCCCGATCTTCTAAGCTGTGGAAGCTGACGATGGCGATGCGACCCTCTGGGGCCAGCAGGGCGGGCAGCCGATCTAAAAAAGCACTCAGGCTGGTTAACTCTTGGTTGAGTTCCACGCGCAGGGCTTGGAAGGTGCGGGTGGCCGGGTGGATGCGACCGTAACGGTAGCGACGCGGGACGCAGGCTGCGATCGCGTCTGCCAGTTCGGTGGTGGTGCGAAACGGCCGTTTAGACGCGATGGCGCGAGCGATGCGCCGCGAGAGCCGTTCTTCTCCGTAATTGTAGATAATATTGGCGAGTTTTGTCTCTTCCCAGGTGTTGACGATTTCGGCCGCCGTGAGGGTCTGTTGCCGATCCATTCTCATGTCCAGGGGGCCCTCGTGGCGGAAACTAAAGCCGCGATCGCCGCGATCGAGTTGGGGGGAACTGACTCCCAGATCGGCGATAATGCCGTCGAAGGGGACTTGGGGGGTGGGAAACTCGGCGAAGTTGCCGTGCCAGAACCCGACGCGATCGCGCCAGGGATCTAGGGTTTGGCGGGCCATGTCTAGGGCTTCGGTATCGCGATCGATGGCGACAACGCGCACGTCTGGGGCCGCTTCTAGGATTAAGCGGCTATGGCCCCCCAGTCCCACTGTAGCATCGAGATACGTGCCGCCAGGACGGATGGCGAGGTTGTCAATAATTTCGGTGGCGAGGACGGGAATGTGAAAAATGGATTCGGAGGCGATCGTGTCGGACATTAGAGGGAGAAAATTAGAAACATTAGAATTAAGATTCCGCGACTATTCTTCTGCGGGCCAGTAGGGGCTGAGTCCAAAATCTAGTCATCCGAGCGACCGGTTTCTGCCTTAAAATTTACCTTGTCGTACAGATCGGCTAGTTCGAGTTCGACAGCGATCGCCTCTAAACTCAAGCGTTTTTCTAACCCATCAATATCTTGCAACAACCAACCGCGATCGGTTTTGCGCCAATGTTCTATATGGGGTTTATCTTGGTCGATCGTCAGATATTCGATCGCGCTGGGAATGGTGCGGTAAGCATGAAATTTTTCACCGCGATCGGAATTTCGGGTTGATTTAGACAAAACTTCCGCCAACAAAATGGGATTTGTAACCGTATCCGATCGCCCTTCTTGCAACACCAGTGGATCTGGAACCACCATCACATCGGGATAAGTATAGCGCTTTACATCAGGAATCCAAAGGCGTTGATCTGCTACAAAGGTTCGGTAGGGTTGGCGGCGCAAAGCGAAGTTTAAGATCGCATTCAAATTACTGGTAATTTGATTGTGGTTGGGTTTACCTCCTGCCATTTCAATAATTTCTCCATTGCAATACTCGTGCCGAATATCGGAGGCAGTTTCTAAATCTAGATATTCTTGCACGGAATAGGTTGTGGTGTCAGCGATCGCAATCATAGGTCATTTACTCTGTTGGCTGAGAGAGCAAGAATTCGCACCAGGGAAAATCGTCTTCTTTTAATGGCGGAACCGGGAAGGGCATATCGTCGATCGCCAGTTCCAATCGATCCAGCTTTCCATTCGACCTATTTTAACACGCTTCGCACGGCGATCGCAAACCTAGATCGCCACCATAGGTCGTTATAGTTTAGTATAATACAATTGGAGTGGAGCGATGGCAGAATGACGATCGCGTTCCTTGAAAGATAAAGAAAGACTGGTTATAATCGATGGCAAAGAGAAAAAACCCTGCATCCTCGCCCCTGACTATGAACCGAGTCGATTATCTCCGCATTAGCCTCATCGATCGCTGTAACTTTCGCTGCCATTATTGTATGCCCGAAGATGCAGAACTCGATTACATTCGATCGCCAGAGGTTCTGACACGAACCGAACTCCAGACATTGGTTAGTGAAGTGTTCGCACCCCTGGGATTTCGCCGTTTTCGCCTCACGGGAGGAGAACCGCTTTTGCGTTCCGACGTAACAGAAATTGTCCGCGATCTAGCGGCTTTACCGGAAACGGAAGATTTAGCAATGACGACCAATGGATTTTTGTTAGCATCAAAAGCTGAGGAACTTTACGAAGCGGGATTGCGACGAGTTAATATTAGTTTGGATTCGCTCAATGCCGAAACCTTTGACAAAATTATTGGCAATCGCGGTCGCAGTCGTTGGCAACAAACTTGGGAAGGAATTTTAGCGGCGTATCGGGTTGGTTTCGATCCCTTAAAAATCAATGTTGTGGTGATTCCAGGGGTCAACGATCGCGAGGTTTTGGAGTTAGCTGCTTTAACCCTCGATCGCGCTTGGCACGTGCGGTTTATCGAATTTATGCCCATTGGAAACAGCGAATTGTTTGGCGATCGCGCTTGGATTTCTTCGGAGGAGTTACGCGATCGCATTCGCCAGCGTTGGGGGTTAGAAACGGCTAGCGTGACGGGTGCAGGGCCGGCAGATATTTTTACCATTCCGGGGGCAAAAGGAACCCTCGGATTTATCAGCCAAATGTCTGAATGTTTTTGCGATCGCTGTAACCGAATGCGACTTTCAGCCGATGGTTGGTTGCGTCCGTGTTTGTTAAATGAAATGGGGCAAATGGACTTAAAAACCGCTTTGCGATCGGGGGTTTCTACATCTCAACTGCGCGATCGCGTGGCAGAATTGCTAGCACTCAAGCCAGAGATTAATTACAAGCAACGCGAAAGCGGAACGACTGGGGCTTACAGTCGCACTATGTCACAAATTGGCGGTTGATATTGTATTTTATTTTTCTGCGAATTTCTAGGTGTAGGTTGGGTTGAAGCATGAAAACCCAACAACCGCAAATCAGTGTCCAGTGACCAGTTAGATGTAACATCAAGGGGGTTAGGTATCGTGACCCTAACCAACCTAAGAGATTTCTGAATTCTGAACTCTAAACTCTGAACTCTGAATTGGCATGGCGTTGGGTATCGTTCCTCTACCCAACCTACTAAAAAACTGTTAGCGATCGCCATCTCCATAGCGATCGAACCATTTTTGATAGGTAGCCCGGTTTTTTTCGTGTTCTAAAACCAGTTCCAAGCGCACGGAAGCACCGCTATCGGTATCGGCATCAGCGATCGCGTTTAGTAGAGTTGCTGCCGTTTTTAGCGAGTCAAACGTAGCAGCTAACTGAGGACGATCGTCCGTTTGAATCGCACTACTATCCTCTGCCAAATCGATTTCGGCTAGCACTTGGGGATTATTGCCAACTCGTTCGACAATCAGTTTTTCGCGACGCACTGGCACCTCGATCGTCTCAGTTTCGATAACTTTTCTCACCACCACCTCGCCGACTTTGCGCTGCGATCGCTCGACGGTTAAGCGTTCTTCTAATAAATCAATATCGGCGATCGTCTCTAGATTTTTTGCGTCTAAAGAGGTACGTTCGAGATCGGTGGCAACTGTATCGATCGAGATCGCTTTGTTCTCGGAATTGATGTCTTTAATGCGATCGGGCAAAATCGAATAGTAGCGATCGCCGTTATTTTCCGAACCCGATCGCACGACTAAGTGAAGGCGATCGTCGCCATCAATTTTGAGGTTGCAAACTTCCCCAATGGGACGATCGCGATCGTCGCAGACGGTAAAGCGATCGAGGTGTTGCTTGAGACTTTCAATGCGGCGATCGCGGTAGGTTGTTACAGAAGTAGATACGTTCACGGTCTTTATCTTTAAATTACTGAAGGTGTTTTTTTGAATGGCCCCGGTAGGGGTTAAAGGGCAGCCTTCCCAACAAATGCAAGTCGAGAAGGCTACCTTATTTAACAGGCTGTCCTAACGGAATGCAAGCACAATTAGCGGCGATTGCGAACGACAGGATTACCTTTTTTATCTACGTCTAACTCTTCGCGACGGATTTTCTCGGAAGCATCAACCGTATCGCGTTCGGTTTCTTTGCGAACGTTGACGTTTTCGCGGACGTAGGCTTTCTTGTCGATATTTGCCGTTTCTTCGTACAGATCGGCACGAGCCACTTCGCCTTCGTTGAACTTAGCCGCACCGGGTTCGACTTCCCGACCGTTTCCGTTGGTGCGTTCGATGACGACGCGCTCTTTCTCGACCGGAACCGAGGCCCGAGCCGTTTCCGTTTCTACGCGCTTACCAACCGCAACCGAACCGGATTTGTATCGATCTTTGTTGGCGACCAATTTCTCTTCGTAGAGTTTCAAGTTTTTGTGGTCGTCGTCGCGCAAACTGTAGAGTTCGGGTTCGCGATCGTAGTGGTAGGTATCGCGATCGTAGCTGCTGGCGGTCGCAGGGGTACTGGTGGTCGCAGTGGGCGATTTGCGATACACGCCGCGTACCCGTTCTTCGTAGTCGTAATCAACAGTCATGTCGCTATCGTAAGCGGGCAATTCTTCGGCTTGGTCTTTGTTCGCCAACCCTAACGCATAGACGCGATCGGCACTGTAATCGATGCGAGCCGAACCAATCGGCAACAGAACGTTTTTACCAAATACCCAAAATCCCGTATCGATAACGAGATAGCGGAAATGTCCGTTTTCGTCGAGCAGAACATCTTCGACGGTACCGATTTTATCGTTGCTGGTTCCAGCGTAGACATCAGTGCCTTTGATGGAATAACCGCCAAACACTTCTTCTTTATAGTTGGGATAGAAGTCGGAAATTTTTACTAAAGCCATAAAAAACCTCTTTTTGCTGCATTACCTCTAATTTAGTTAATTTAGCTACAACTGACATCGGCCCGACGACCGATCCTTGTCTTTAGTTTCTCGGTCGATCGCCTGAGTTAACATAAAAAATAAGGGGACGGCTTCTAGAGTCTCGATCGGCCAGATTGCCAATAGGAATGTTACGATGTGTCTTTGACATCGCAAAAAGCCCGAAACCCTATGCAATTGGTTCTTTTAAATCGGGATGACAGGATTTGAACCTGCGGCATCCTGCTCCCAAAGCAGGCGCGCTACCAAGCTGCGCTACATCCCGAGACGGTCGCTTCTATCATACAACACATCAGAAGCAACTAACAAGTCGATCGCCAAAATTGCCCTGTCGAAGTTGTGGCCAAGCCGATGAGGGGATTTGAACCCCTGGCCGCTCGATTACGAATCGAGTGCTCTACCACTGAGCTACATCGGCAACGGCTAACCATCATAGCACGCGATCGCGGTTTGAGTCAACCTCACCCTCGATCGAAACCCTGATTTGCAAGTTCTTGACAACGAGGGTTCGATAAGTTAACGTGCTCGTGCAGCCCTAACGCTCTCCGTTTCTACCTGTTTTCTCACTTAACCCGCCAATGGATACAGAAGAAAAATTGCGACGCTTCGAGAACCAACAACAACAACTCGGGCAAATTCTCGAATCGGTGATGCAGCAGTTTTCCCAATTACAAGGAGCCGTACAGTTTAATAGTAAAGGCTTGCAGTCCAATAGCGAAAGCCTAAAGGAAATGGGGCAAGCCTTTCGCACGACCCTCGATATGGTCAATTCGCAACAAAACAATTTTAAGGAGTTGGTCGAACAAATCAGAGCGCAACAAGAGTTGATGCAGGTTCTCTTACAAGAGTTGCAACAGATGCAAGTGAAAATGCGGGGTATCGAAACGGAAAACGCGCGGTTAACGAGTATGCTACTCGGCGATCGCGGAAACGGACAGTCCCACGACTAGGCTTTATCTCATCTTCGAGAGGCGATCGCGAATGCCTTTTTTGGCCGCTTCAAATATCTGCGGATCCGGTTGAGTTTGCTGCCAACTCGGTCGCTGGATCAGTCGTTCCATCCAGTCATTTAGCTTGGGGTAATTGTCGAGAGGAATGCCTAACATGGGCAGTGCGGGCAGGGTGGTTCCGGCGACAATATCGGACAGACTGAGACGATCGCTGCCCAAAAACGGACGATCGCCCAACCAGGTTTGGAATTGAGTCAGTACCGTTTCGATGCGTTTGCGAGCCTTTTGCAGCCGTTTTTCGTCTACGTCTAACCCCACAACGCCTTCGAGAAATGGCATCGTCGCCGGGAGTAACTCGTTAATTGTCACCATTTCTGCCATGCGAACTCGGGCGATCGCCTTCGGTTCCAGGGGAAGTAGCGAGGGCAGAGGATACCTGGCTTCTAAATAATCTAAAATAGCGATGGACTCAATGATATTAAAATCTCCATCGACCAAAACGGGGATGCGGTTAAACGGACTGATTTCCAGGAACTCTGGCTCGAATTGATCGCCGTCTAAACTCAGAGAAATCAACTCGAATGGAATGTCTTTTTCTAGCAGCGCCACCCACACCCGGCGCGAATTGACCGATAGCGGTGTATGATACAATTGCAGCGTCTCTTTGGGTGCGGCCGCCTTCAGCGCCCCGTCGGGCATCACCGTTTCGCTGAGGCGTGCGTCGGTCAAGGTTGCTAAACTCAGATCGGCTTTATATAAATTGGCGCGAGTCAGATTGGCCCCACTCAGGTCAGCGCGAGTCAGGATGGCTCCGCGCAAATCCGTGCCCCGCAGGTCGGCCCCACTCAAGTCGGCCCAACTGAGATCGGCCCCGCGCAAGTCGGCCCGGCTGAGGTTGGCTTCGGACAAAATGCCTTCGCTGAGGTCGATACCGTGTAAAATGGCACGGTGCAAGTCGGCTCCACTCAGCCTTGCTTCTTCAAAAATTCGCTCCCCGCTAGCGTAGCGGTGCAGCAGATCGGGGGCGCTGTTGACGCGATCGCGCTTTTCCACGTTTCCTATCGGTTGGGATTCAGTAAAATTCTACCCTGATTCTGGCAAGTTTTCGCCCTCGGCGATCGCGGTTTGCGTCCCCAAACCAGGTGTGCTAGGATGGTAAATCCACCGAATCTACGAGTCTATGGAGCCCAATTCTCTACCGACGGAAATTATCCTCGCCCAACCTCGGACGACCCTCGGTCGAGTGTATCTCAATTGGAATCCCCAACCCGGTCATTACGTGGATGTCGAAGGGCAATTCTACACCGTTCTCGAACGCCGACAGCGCTATCGCCTGCGATCGGGTCGCTATCGTCTCCATAATATCGCCTTGTACGTGCAAAGTGCGCCTCGTCCCCAAGAAATGAGCCAAGTAGACGGACGTTGGGTTATCGGAGATGTCACCTGTCGCTACAATGCAGGTTCGGAGTTAGTACGCTGTGCGGTCAATCCTGACGGGCCTTGTGCGGGGTGTCGCGCCTACGAACCCAATTAATACCAATTTTCAGAATTACTGCAACAAATGGAGAAGTGTCTATGTAGGGGCAAACGGCGTTTGCCCAATTCCAAATGTAACAATATTTTCAGAAAATGGTATAAATAGTAACAGTTTAACTAACAAGTAAATTCAGTTTTGCCACTTCCCCGATCGCCATCACAGTGGGTGACAACTTTTCTCCCGCTACGCGATCGACGATCGTCTCTAAAGTTCCTCGCCATACGGTTTGTTCGGGTCGCCCCGCCCATTTTACGATCGCGATCGGGGTTTGGGGCGATCGACCGCAACGCACCAGGCGATCGCAAATGGTCTCCAAATTTCGTCCCCCCATCAATATTATTAATGTATCGATGCGCCCCAAGGCTTCCCAGTCGAGACTGTCGGGATCGTGACCGCTTGCGACCGCGAATGTCCGCCCCAGTGTAGCATCGGTCAGGGGAATACCGGCCAGCAACGGAGCCGCCAGCGCTGCTGAAATACCGGGCACCACTTCGTAAGCGTACCCGGCGGCCTCGAGGGCCGCAATTTCGGAAGTACAGCGTCCGAACACGAAGGGATCGCCACCTTTCAAGCGAACGACACGCTTTCCGCGGCCGCAGTATTCTACCAACAGGCGATCGATCTCGGCTTGGGAAGGACTGACTCGGCCCCCGCGTTTGCCCACGTCGAGACGCTGACAGGTGGGGGGCACGAAGTCCAGCAGGCGATCGTCGGCCAGTGCGTCGTAAGCCAATACTTCGGCCGTCGCCAGCAGATCGCGACCTCGCAGGGTCAGATAGTCGGTACTGCCCGGCCCCGCACCGACAAAGTAGACTTTTCCGGCCACTAGCGGGTAAAAATGTTTTTGTAGGCGACCCAGGCTTGCCAGAAGAAGATGCTACTGACGACGATCGTAAACGAAATTTGGAAAATGATGTCGGGGCGTTGGCTGAGGATTTCGGACATGGCAGCAAACGGTGTCGATCGCGGTAGGTTTGAGGTTGGCTCTATTGTACCAGTTCGCGAACCCTAGCGACTCGGTGCGGCGAGATTGCGGAATTTTGTGTACTGGGGATCGAACAGGAGTTTGACCACACCTGTCGGCCCGTTGCGGTGTTTGGCGATGATGATTTCTGTAATCCCGCGATCGGGAGTATCGGGATAGTAATATTCGTCGCGGTAGAGCATTAAAACTAAGTCCGCATCTTGTTCGATCGAGCCACTTTCACGTAAATCTGACATCATCGGTCGCTTGTTCGTGCGTGCTTCTACCCCACGACTTAACTGAGATAAAGCAATGACAGGAACGTTCAATTCTCGAGCCAAACCTTTAAGCGATCGCGTAATTCTCGACAGTTCTTGCGTGCGACTATCTTCGCGACTGCTACCGCCGCTTCCTTCCATTAACTGCAAGTAATCGAGTAAAATTAACCCCATAGCGCCGCCGCGTTCGGCTTGCAAGCGACGCGCTTTCGATCGCATTTCGGTTACGGTTAAGTTAGCCGTGTCATCAATAAAAATAGGGAGTTCCGACAGGGTTCCAATGGCGCGACTGAGGGGTTCCCATTCGTTTTGAGAAATGCGTCCGGCACGTAAACGATTGCTTTCAATTCCCGCTTCGCTGGCAAGTAAGCGCTGCACTAACTGTTCCTTGGACATTTCCAAACTAAAGACAGCAACGGGAAGTTTGTAGCGTGCGGCGACATTATAAGCCACATTTAAGCTCATCGCTGTATTGTGAACGCAAATATCGTTAGCGACAAAGTTGTGCGTTTCGGGAATGGTGAGATCGTAGACTTGTTGGTTGCCAACAAACTCGATCGCGACAATTTCATCCCAATAAATGGCACTGGTAGCTAACTGCTGAAGCGGTAAATCTTCTAATGCTGTCGCCAAGACAAACAGCCGATCTCGCGAGAGCGATCGCTTGCCAATCTGGATGTTACGATCGCTGCTAATATTATTGTCCGCAAATCGCGTTACAATGCGGATTGGGCAAACGCCGTTTGCCCCTACAGGGACATTCTCATCAGCGATAGGAATTAAATCGCGATGATTTTGGTAGTTACAATCTTGGAGAGCGATCTTTGCCTTGGCGATCGCGTCCTCTTGACCAAAGATGCCAATTTCATCGATAAAGTTTTTAATTGACTCAGCATCAGTAATATCGAGTTGCCAAGCCTGTTTTTGCGTTTGCTTGTATTTGACAGAGCATTTTTTGAGAGCGGAAACAATTCCAAAACGTAACAATAGATGCTGAACCTGACGAGCTAATTTCTCGCTAACAGTGCAGTAACCAAGTTGAACTTGTCGATGAGCAATAACGCTTATCCATCCATCTGTAGAAAATAGACGGTTCAAGAATAGAGATATTTGCGATCGCGTCAGTTGAAAGACAATGTTAGGAATCTGCCGATCGCGACTTTCTGCAACCAGATTTTCTAAGCGATCGCCGTTGATTGTCTCTTTTCCAAACACTTCTAACTGACGGGGAACTGCAACGCGATCGCCCACGTTCAAGGTTTCCAAACGTTTCCATCCCGCGATCGTCAAATAGGGATGGGTTATTGTCGTCTCGATCGTCCGTCCCAGTCGCGTCGTCACTCGATAGACAGGTTTTATACCATCATCGATAAAATCTGAAGGACTTGTGAAGGCAAACTGCCAGTTATTTTGTAAAGTAAAAATTCGTCCCCGACGAGCGTTGTAAATCTCTTCAATGGTGGCGATCGCGCCATTTTCTAGGACAATTTCCGCAGTCGCCGCCAAACACTTGCCCATGGACGGCCGACCTGCTACAATGACTAAATCCGATCGCTGCAAGCCACTGGTCATGCCATCGAGATCGTAAAAATCTGTCAGCAACCCCGGCAAAGATTGCCCTTCGTGCTGCACTTCAATCTCTTGAAAGGCATGAATGAGGGTATCGTAAATAGGGACAAGTGCCTGTTGCGGTCGAGATTGGGTAATGCCAAAAATCTTCTGTTCGGCGCGATCGAGAACTTGCTCTAACGGCGTGGCACTTTCGTAACCCAATTGGGCGATTTCATTGCCCGACTTAATTAACTGACGGCGCAAATACTTATCCATCACCAGCCACGCATAGCGATCGACATTCGTTGCCGAAACCGTGCGATCGACCAGTTGCGCCAGCTTGGTTTGTCCCCCAACTTTCTCGAGCAAATCGCGATCGCTCAACCACCCCGTCACCCCGATCAAATCTGTCGGTTGACTTTGAGCGTAGAGTGCTTGCATGGCACTATAAATCTCGCGGTGAGCGCTAATATAAAATGCTTCCGGGCGCAACACCTCCGCCACGCGAGAAATGGCCTCGGGGTCGAGCAAAATACCGCCTAAAATCGACTCCTCCGCCTCAATATTCTGAGGTGGCAAGCGATCGCCGTAAGATTGGATATTGAGTTCTCGTACCATAGCGTTCGTTATCGGCCTCAGTTGGCTGCATTCCGGGCGCGGGGGACTCCCACAAGCTGACTAAAATTGTACCCAAATTCGGTATCTTTCTTACTGTAGCGGCTTGCGGGCCGATCGTCGCCCCCCTCGGGCAAATTTTTTAACCTTCTCTTTGAAGCCCCTCTCCCCAGGGAGAGAACTCACGTTAAAATGGGTTGTATCTTCTCAGTTTCCCCCTCGAGTCCGCCTATCTAAACTCCAGCCTTAACCCACAATGTTCGATCGCGCCCTTCCCTTTACCCTGCTGCTGCTTCTGTCCACCGCTTCTGTACCGGGGTTCGCCCTAGAAAAGCCGCCCGTTTCCACTGTCGATCGCCTCAAACAAGACGACGACGAGGAAGAAGTTGATGCGTTTCCCCCTAGTCCCCTGGAACTCGACGAAGACGATCCCTTACTTCCGGCGGTCGATCGACCCCTAACGCCCACCGAACGGCAAATTTTAGCCCGAGAACTCGATCGCCTCAACGCCGAAGCCCAAGCCGAGTATGAAGCTGGAAATGTCGGCGAAGCCTTTGAACTGTGGAACCGAGAATTGCGCTTGCGGCGGTTTATTAGTTCCACTTCGGAACTGCAAGCCCTGGGGCGCGTGGGGGCAATTGCGTGGGAAGAAAGCGACTTACAACAAGTGCAGGCGATCGGGCAACGATTGCGGGTTATCGAACGAGAATTGTTTTACCCGGAAGTCGAAGAAAACGACTGGGACGAACTCGATGAATACGAACCCGTTACCGTTGACGTTGCGGTTTTGCAACCCCTAGCGGCGGCTTACGATGCGGCGGGCGCACGGGACGAAGCGGCGCGGATTTACAATCTCATTTTAGTGCAATTGCGATCGCAAAACAACCGCATTGCTCTAGAAGAAACCTTGCAAAGTTTGGCGCAGTTGAATTTAAAACGGCTCAACTACGAAGCGGCGGCTCAAAACTACGAAGAGTTAGTCGAGTTAACATTAGCCAGGGGCAATCGTGCCAGTGCGGTTATCTATTTAGAACAGTTGGCGTTTGCCTACGATCGCTTAGAAGATCCGGCGCGATCGCTTCCCGTGCGCCAGCAGTTACTCGAGTATTATACTGCTCAACAAAACGGCAGTAAAGTGGTAGAGTTGCAGTTAGGGATCGGGCAAGATTACAAAGCCCTGGGTCAACTCAACAATGCCATCGATAGTTACGAAGCAGCTTACAGTTTGGCGTGGTCGTTGCAGGAGTTGCACCAAGCAGCGCGATCGCTACAATTGTTAGCAGAACTCTACGAGTCGCAGCGTCGTTTTGATGCAGCGTTGCAGGTCTACCGGGCAGAATTGGAAGTCCA
>CAKZKB010000579.1 GCA_937121005.1 uncultured cyanobacterium
GGACGGAGTATGATGAGAAGGGTCGCTTGAAACGGACGATCGATGTCAATGGGGACGCTATTAAGCTAACCTATAACCCCGACCAGTCTTTCCAAGAAGTCAAAGATATTTATGGGGAAGTGACCCGCTACGTTTACGATGAATTTGGGAACGTTGTCACCGAACTCGATCCGACAGGGCGAGAAACTCACTACAAGTATGAAGATCCCAACAATCGTACCCTCGAAACTGAGGTAACTGTAGTAACGGTAGAGGATGGGGTCGAACTACGGCGTACCACACAGCATACTTATGATGCCAAGGGGAACAAGCTCACGGAGACTGACTCCGCTGGTAACACCACTCGATACAGCTACAATCGGTATGGAGATATTACCTCTGTTACGGATCCTTTAGGAGACACCATATCTCATCGTTATGACGAACGGGGAAATCGTGTAGAAACCATAGACGCAGAAGGAAATAAAACGAACTTCAAATACGACAGTGGTGGACGACTACGATTTCTGACTGATGCTAACAAGGAAACTACGGAGTTTCAGTATGAGGCCTTCGGTAATGTCAAGAAGGTAATCGATCCGCTTCTGAACATAACAGAGTACAAGTATAACGCTAACGGCGATCGTACCGAAGAAAAACGGTATGTCACCACTGCAACAGGTGAGATTCGAGAAGCGATCGCGACCTGGGACTACGATAAAGAAGGACGTGTTAAGCTGACTGTCGATCCCGAGCAAAACGAGATAAAATACAACTACGATAAGAATGGCAACCTCATCTCAGAGCTTAATGGGCGAGGCTACGAGACAAAGTTAGTCTATGACGAGAAAGGACAGTTAGTGGAGACTATCTATCCCGATAACACGCTTAATAACAATGAAGATAATCCCCGTACAGTGACGATCTACGATAAAGGTGGTCGCCGTCGAGCCTCCATTGATGAAGTAGGGCAAGTAACCCACTACGTCCACGATGCTACAGGGCGCTTGGTGGAGACTATCTATCCTAAAGCTGATAACAGTGGTCTCTCAGACCTCTTAGACTCTTTAGGACTGACAGGCAGTACGCTTGCAGATATTGATTGGACGCAAGTAATATATCCGACAGATTTGCCAGAACTATTCAGAAGCGACGCTTCTAATCCTTACCCCCGTATCCGCACGGAGTACAACAAGGCAGGAGAAGTGAAAGCTGAAATCGACGAGCGGGGCAATCGTGTAGAATATCGCTACGACCAATATGGATTTTTGGTGGAAACAATTTACCCGGATGATACGCCGGAACTGGATGACAATCCTCGTACAACGTACACGTATGATGAAGCAAGGCGACGGGAGACAGTAACGGATGCTCTCAATCGCACTACAACGAATGTGTACGATAAAGTTGGCCGACTTAAGGGAGTACAGTTTCACGATGGTACATCTATCGAGACTCAATATGATGCCTTGGGACGGCAGGCGGCAACGATCGATGCTTTGGGCTATCGGACAGAGTATGAATACGATCCGTTAGGTCGCCTGACAGACGTAGTACAGTTCATCAACCCTGGTACGTCTGAAGAACGGGAGATTCGCACCGAGTATGGTTATGACGAGTTGGGTCGCCAGATTTTCCAAGAGGATGCCAACGATAATCGCACTCAATACGAGTACGACTTGGCAGGTCGTCGAACGGCGGTAGTATTGCCACTCGGACAGCGATCTGAGATGACCTACGATGGGGTAGGTAATATCTTGACGGAGAAAGACTTCAACGGGGAAGTGAAAACGTATACCTACGATCCGCGCAATCGTCTGACACTCTTGGACTTAGAGGACGATCCGGATGTAAGTTACACCTATACGCTGACAGGGCTGATGAAAACAGTCACAGACGGACGTGGGATAACGAGTTATACCTATGACAATCGCGATCGCCTCATTGGACGGGTAGATCCGACGGGGCCGTACCTCGACAATGGGCTATCAATTTTCTACACTTACGACGCGGCCAGTAACCGGACTTCAGTGGAAACGCCGGGAGGCTTAACAATCTATGAGTTTGACGAACGTAACCGTTTGGGAACCGTTTTGGATTCCAGCCAGGGACTAACGACCTACAAGTACGATGGGGAAAATAATCTCATTGAGGTAACACTGCCCAACAGAGTAGTAGAAACGAGGCAGTACGACGAACTCGATCGGTTAGGGTTACTGGAGCAAAAGCTCGCAGGAGAAGTCCTAGCTAGCTACAACTACGAACTAAACGATGCTGGGCATCGGGAATCTGTCACGGAAATGCAACGCCAGCTTGACGGTACGTTGATAACTCGGACAGTCGAGTACGATTACGATGCGCTATATCGCCTGACAGAAGAGCGGTTTGACAGCCGCATGATTCTGTATGAGTACGATGATGTGGGAAACCGTCTGGAGAAAAACGATTCAGTAGACGGGGTGACTACTTACGTTTACGATCGCAACGATCGTCTCGAAAGCGAGACAACGGGCGGGGTGCAGACAAGCTACACTTATGACGACAACGGCAATACAAAGACGAAAACGACGGGAGTAGAAAACACAATCTATACTTGGGACGATCGAAATCGATTGCTGGACCTACAGGTTCCAGACAGCGATGCAATTTCCTATGCTTACGACGACAACAACATTCGGGTAAGCACCAAGGTAGGAAGTACGACTACAAATTTCCTAGTGGATGGAAATCGGGCTTACGACCAGGTATTAGAGGAGTTTGTCGATGGGACTCCATCGGTACAGTACGTCTACGGTTTGGATTTAATTTCCCAACAGCAGTCTGGAGAACAGTCTGTGTACCTAGTGGATGGGCTAGGAAGCACTCGCGGGTTGACAGATGCGATCGGCGAGGTGGCGAGCACGTATATCTACGATGCTTATGGTAATTTAGTGAGTTCTACCGGAACTGTACAGAACAATTATTTGTACACTGGAGAGCAGTTCGATTCAAACGTAGGACATCTCTATCTAAGGAATCGGTATTACGATCCGACTACAGGACGCTTTACATCAAGGGATATCTTTGAAGGCTTTTTGACCGATCCTCAATCTCTTGCAAAATATCCTTATGTACATGCCAATCCTGTAAACGCTACCGATCCAAGTGGATTGGTACTACTTAATGCAGTGGTTGCTCCCAGTGTTCACTCAAACTTGATAGCGTTATCGTTAATTTCTGCTCCCTTCTTATCTTATGCCAATACAAAATCTGTTCCTACGGTTATTGCCAAAGCCCTAGCGGAGTCCTGCGCACTAGCCAACGATGTATTTTGCCGCATTGATGGATATCCATTAGTGTTTTACGGGGCAGCAGATTTACGGGAACATTCGGAACATATCTATCTAGCACAGCTTGGTTTCGGTTTTACCCGAACTCGAAGCACAACCGGAGTCTCTAACCCACTCCCAGTCAATTTGCTGAGGAAATTGCCAAAATGGTCTAGAACTTGGCTAAAACGGAGGGAATTCGACCGAAATCAAGCTAATTACATCGATCGAGTAGGTCTCCCACCGGCTCTGGACGAATATCCTTTTGCATCGACTTGGGAAGGGGGAGTAGCTAACTACGAAGCCAACCAGGTTTCTGTGAAAGCAGTAAGTCTAGCTGAATCCAATCGGCAGGGAAACTTCATGGGTCGTTTTTATCGAAGGGCAGATATTGTTGCAAACAGACCAGAAGGGTCGTTTGGCGTAATCACTCTACCCTACGAATATACTCCTTCTTTCTGGATCGATCGTCAGGGTAACGCAGGCCGGTAAAATTCTTCTTGACTTTAAGGGAGTTTCATATCATGCTCGAATTTCAAAGAAATCTTGATTTTATCTCAGAATGGTTGAGAAACAACCAACCAAACTCTTATGACGCTTTGCAGCCTGGGCTAGACAGGTCTGAAATTGACTATTTTTTGGAGCCCGTACCGTTTTTGCTGCCTGAAGAGTTTTATCAATTATATCAGTGGCGGGACGGGACGCTATTCTTAGATGACACCTCTCGACTGTTTCCAGGATACCGATTTAATTCCATACGGGATGCGCTGGATTTGCGGCTGGAAATTTCGGAAATTGTGGAAGATTGGCTTCTCGACAAGATGCGAAATGAAGATGGGTTTTGGATAGAACATTCTGGTGTATATAATAACTATTTTTTGCCTATATTTTCACTTGACCATGAAGATCATATATGTATTCTTGGCAAAGAAAATAAAGATGAAATTTCTCCCATACTGAGTGTTTTTTTTGAAGGAGGTGTACACATTAAGTACGACAACTTAAATAGCATGATGAAAACAATTGCAGTCTGCTATGAGATTGGAGCTTACTATAACTTCGAGCATCCTGATGGACACAAAGAGCTTTATTATGATGAAAACCTGGTAGAAGAAATTCGCGCCCAGTATAATCCTGGAAGCGATTTTGTTTCTTAGCGGTAGTTGACATAAAGTGAAGGTAATCGACCCGGATCGGGAGGAGAATACGACGCAATTCGTTTATGATGTGGGGGATCGTCCTCATTATTTGAACGAGATTGTGGATCCGTTGGGACGCAGTGGGGTGCGGACGGAGTATGACGAACAAGGACGCTTGAAACGGACGATCGATGTAGACGACGACGCGATCGAGTTTATCTACGATCCCAACAATTCTATTCAAACAGTTCGGGATGCTTACGGCAATCCCACTACTTACGAATACGACGATCGAGGCAATGTCGTTCAACAACAAAATGCCTACGGTCACTCTACTTTCTTGGTTTACGATGAGGATAATAACATCACGAAAGTTACCGATCCCAATGGTAATATTGCCACCTATATTTACGACAACAAAGGGAACGTATTGACTCGCACTGAGTTCCACAATCCTGACGATCAAAATCCTGACACGACTCGCTATACTTACGATCGCTTTGGCAATCAAACTTCGATTACGTTGCCAACTGGAGCGACATTTGAAATGAAATACGACAGCAAGGGGAACTTGCTGGAAATGCGAGATGATGGGGATAATCTCATTCAATCGTTTACCTACGACAGTCGCGGCCTCATCACTTCTGAAAGCGATCCATTTGGCACAACCCGCTACAGTAACTTCGATCGCTTTGGCAATCCTCACCAAATTCAAGATCCCGATGGCAAAGTGACAACCGCCACTTACACCAGTCAAGGATTGCTCGAAACCATGACCGATGAAGACGGCATATCCACCTTCACCTACGACAAAGAAGGACGGGAAAAACGAGCCGACTACGGCAACGGAATCTATGTTGAATACGATTATGAAGGAGCCGGACGAGATTGGACAACCCTAGACGCACCCACCATCGGCCATATCGAACGTCGCTTTACCGACGATGGTAAATTAGGTGGTTGGTTGACCCCAGGAGAAGGAGAAATTACCTTCACCTACGATCGCGCCGGACGTTTAGAAACCGAAACCGATCCCAGTGGAAACATCACCCGCTACACCTACGATGCTGTTGGTCGAGTGCAAACCGTCACCGACGAACAAACCGGACTCATCACCGAATATCATTACGACACCCTCATCGGAGACGATCCCGACCCCGATGTTGACGACAATCTCATCGGTCGTCAAACCGGACAGACGATCGTCCTCGACGGCAACACCCGCTATACCAACAGTTCCACTTACTATGCAGACGGACAGGTGAAAACCACCACCGATCCGCGTAACAATACTTGGTTCTATCGCTACACTCCTACAACCACAACCATTATCGATCCCTTGGGTCGAGAAACGACTACCGTTCAGTCTTCCGAATACTTACCCGTTGAAATTCTCTATCCCGATGGAACCCGAGAAACCAGCGAATACTTGTTTGGAAACAACTTGTCGGAAGGGGACGAGTACCCCACTGTTTTGACCGATCGCGGTGGGAACGATCGCACCTATACCTATGACGAACTCGGTCGCCTGCAAACCGCAACCGATTTGGGCGATTGTGTCGCGTTTTGTGGATCCACCTCAAACGAACACGACGAAAATCATTAGTACAATGGCAGTACATTAAGCGTCGATCGCGTCGTGTTTTGTGGATCCATTCTGTCAAGTGCGCCGGGGTAAAATGGATCCATTTTGGTGGCGATCGTCTGATGTTGTGGATCCACTTGAGAGGTCGCCAGGACGAACGGGCTCGTTATTGTACGATTATCGATGGCGGTAGAGGTGGATCCACTTTTGGGAATCGATGCGATGCTATGGCGGAAAAAGCGAGAGATAGTAGGGGCGATCGCCGCCATCCGCATCCGATGTCGAGCCGGGTAGAGCGCATGACGAACACGGCAAAAATCATTAGTACAATCGCAGTACACGAGGGGCGATCGTGTCGTGTTTGGCTATACATTGACTTCATTTTCCGTAACAAACGAAAGCCTTACAGGGAGAGGCTTTTAAGCAATCGTCCCTGTCAAAGTGTGCCGATATTAACAAAAGTCAACACAAATGAAAGCGTCTTATTGAGAACGAACTGTTGATGGATCCAGATTGCCGAAAAACCCAACGTCAAAATGCAATATCGTACAGCAAACAAAGCCATGAAAGCGGAGAAAAAAGCGATCGCTTAACAGTAAATCTCACCAAAGGTTGCCAGTTCCGAGACCGATTCATAAAGACCGTTCCGAGACGATCGAGAAAATCTAAAAAATCTGTTGGGGCTACAGGATAGAAGAGAACGAAAATTGAGGATCGAAAAAATTTGAGAAAGCCTCTACCTCTGGCAATTTCATAGAGATAGGAAATCGGATGATATAATCGCTCCCGTCACTTCCCCTTACAAGTGGAATTCGTTCGTTTGTACAAAAACATAAGACCTGTGCTCATCTTGTGCCTGTAAACTCTCGAGCGCAGAAAAACAGATATTTAAAAGCAGTTCACTTCCAGTGCGAGGTCATTTCAACCTTTAATGAGTATAAAGCTCTCGAAAATGAAAGGATTAAAAGGTAGAAAATAGGCAATTCAGAATCCTTTCTACTCATTTAACAAATTCTGCTACAAACGAAAATAACTTCTTTTAGGAAAACAAGGCAGCGATCGTTCTCAGAATGGCAACGATACTTGCCTAAGATAGAGCCAAAAACAGGCAAAGTGGAAGAAAAGATAGAGAAAATCAGAAGATCGAGGTATGGCCCTAGTATAAAAGAGCGATCGGTTGCCGTCAAAAGGGGCCGACAGAGACAAAATCGGGATCGCGATCGCCGGCCGGGCCGACGATCGTCGCCATACAAGGGTCAACTAACACAAAAAGGGTGCAAAATGACTTGGGTAGAAGAGGAATTGAAATACGCCGACTTAGGCGATGCAAGAAGGAACGAACGCCTGGTAACAACCGTTAAGAAGTTGTCGTCAGCACCGGGTAAAAGCATCCCGCAACTGTGCGAGAGCGAAGCCGAAATGCGAGCCACATATCAGTTTTTCGCCAACCGACGCATTAAAGCACAAGACATTCTCGCGGCTCATACTGCCAGTACGATTGAACGGGTCAAAGACCACGAAACCGTCCTTTCCGTCCAGGATACCACCGATCTCGATTTTAGCAAGCACCGTAAGAAACGCAACATGGGCTATCTGGACAAACCCAAGACCAAAGGAATGAAAGTGCATACCAGTCTGTGCGTCACAACTGACGGCGTTCCTTTGGGAGTCTTGGCGCAGAAAACATGGGCTCGTCCCGCCATCAAAACTAACAAGCTAGATCCCAAACGAGCCATCGAAAATAAAGAAAGCTATCGTTGGCTCGAAACTCAGCAAATCGTCGAAGAACTCATCCCCGAAAACATTCAAGTCGTCACCGTCGCCGATCGCGAAGCCGACATTTACGAACTATTTGCCCAACCGCGTCGCCCTGGAGCCGAATTACTCATCCGTGCCTATCACGAACGAGTAGTTAAAACAGGAGAAGATGGAGAAGAAATTGCCACTATTAGCCAAGCGATCGCGCAAGTCAAACCCTGCGGTAAAATAACCCTAGAATTAAAGCGGACACCGCGCCGCAAGCCCCGAAAAGCCACTATAACCGTGCGATACGCTCAACTAGAGATACAGCCGCCCTACGGTAAAGACCTAAAACCGATCTCCATCAACGTCATCTTAGCAGAAGAGGAAAACCCACCGTTCAACAAGAAGCCCGTGCGTTGGCTGCTGCTGACAACCTTACCCGTTGAAACCTTTGAAGATGCCCGCCAGTACCTAGAATGGTACAGCTACCGATGGCTAGTCGAACGATATCATTACACCCTAAAAAGTGGCTGTCAGATTGAAAAGTTACAACTAGAAAGTCTCGATCGCATCGAACGCGCCCTAGCCACCTACGACATCGTGGCGTGGCGGCTGCTATGGCTGACGTATCAGGCTCGATGTCATCCCAACGACGACGGCGGCGACATCGTAACCGCCGAACAATGGCAAGTGTTGTACAGCCTGACTCACAACAGTTCCGAAGAGCCGAAAGGCGCACCAACAGTAGAACAGTGTGTGAATGCCATCGCCAAACTCGGCGGCTTTCTAGGACGAAAGATCGACGGTTTCCCCGGCGTTAAAGTGCTGTGGCGTGGTCTAGAACGGTTGGATCTTTATGTCAAAGCATGGCGGTTAGCAGTGGGTGTCGGAACGGCGTAAAAACTGGAAGATTGTAAAGAAAAAACATGGCAAAGTACAAAGGAAAAGACAATGCAAATTAACAAGGAAAAAAGAGTCATTTCTTAATAGAAAAAACAGTAGCACTTGTGTTGAATATAGTGCCAACATGGATCCAGTATCCTTAATCATCGGTAAACCATGTGGTTTATAGGGGATTAAGGGCCATGTTGTCCTCACCGCTTCCCAATCATCGGTAAGTCGCGCGACTTACCGGAGATTAGAGACGATGGTTAAAGCCTGTCCCCTTCCCTATACACTTAGAGATTAAAGTGTAAGGGGATAGACTTGTAAGGAGAAGCGATTACCAAGAAACGAAATCCTCGATCTGATGGCCAGCATGGCCGTGAGAGTGGTTCATCGTGTCGGAGATCTCGAGCTCGGCGTGGTGTCGATCGATGTCGTCCGAGCGCTCATCGAGGAAATCAGCCGCCTTCTGAGGGTGAACGCGGGCAAGTTGGTGGAGGATCGAAGCCGAAACAAACCAGCGCTGTTCGGGCGTAGCACCCTCGTTGTGAGCCATTAACGCTGCCATTGCTCGACGACACTTCTCTTTCCAAGCCCCGTGCTTGCGACAGCTTTTAAGCACCTCAGACGGCATTTGCTCCGGTGGCAAGTCTTTGGGGTTCGCAGTTGTGAGTTCAGAGTTGGGCGAGTTCTCCGCAACGGTTGGTGTGGATAGCGGTTTGCTGGTGGCCCGACGATCGAGACGCGCTCGTAAATCGTCAATTTGTTGTTGCAAAGGAGCAATGGCCTTGGCCAAAGCTCGTTCGATATTGGGAACGTTGCCAACGCGATCGCCCGAATCCTCATCGTCGCCGTCGGCGGTAATTTCTGCGGTAGGAGTTGAGGGAGTAAAATCGCTGAGATCCTGATTAGGATAGGACTTGAGGGATTGCTCCCACTCCGTCAACTTGGCGATCGCCATAGCAAAGCGTTCTCCCTCATTCCCTCCGCGATCGACCCCCAGAGAAACCAACAAGCGTTGGTAGCGTTCCCACACCGACTTCGGGACTTCCAGAGCGATCGTCGGTTCGGGTTCCGGCTCCGGGGCATTCTCACGGTAGTGACGCACCAGATCGTCAAGGGTTTGGAAACCGGCCATAGCAAACCGTTGTGAAACCCTTGCTTCAAGTCCCGGTGTCAAATCGCCCCAATCGTCACCACGAGGGACTTGTAGCCCGTTTGGTTTGACACTCCAAAAGCGATCGCGGGCTGAAATAATCTCATCGGTAGGGGCAAGCGTACCAATAAAAGCGCGATCGGCAAAACCGACCGTTTCCCCATAGCGATGGCTGAGAGTGCGCCGTCCTACCTGTTTCACCGCACCCATGACGAGCATTTTAGGAGCCGTTAAACCCGTAGCAGCCACGAACCCCACAGCGATATCTTGCCAGCGATCGGAAGCCAACAACTCAGAGACGATCGCATTGACATCCACATCGGGAAACGTCAGATGTCCCAAGCGAAAGTAATCCACGACTTCCACATTGGCATCATCTAAACGAGATCCTTTGTTGTATCCCTTCGCCGCCGCGATCGCATCCGGGGCAACTTGGTAATCGCGATAGTTCTCGT
>CAKZKB010000580.1 GCA_937121005.1 uncultured cyanobacterium
AAAAAAATGCCGTTCAAAATGCCCAAACTCTCTACAAGCGCCATCAAAAATTAAAGCGATCGCGCCAGGCGATCGAGCCACTTTTAGCCGAAGTCAATGCCGAAATCTACTATCTCGAACAAATTGAAGCCGCCCTCGATCGCATTCCTACCTACGATCGCCCTGAAGATTTATGGGCTCTAGAAGAAATTCGCGACGAACTCATCGATCGCGCCTATCTTCCCCCACCGCAACACTATCGCCGCAGCCGAGAACGCAGCGAAGGAACGCCATTTCGTCGCTACGCAACCCCCGGCGGTTTTGAAGTTTGGGTCGGCAGAAACAACCAACAAAATGACAAGCTCACCTTCCGAGTGGCTGGCGACTACGACTTGTGGTTCCACGCTCAAGAAATCCCCGGTAGTCATGTTCTCCTGCGTTTGCAACCCGGATCCGTTCCCGACAATACCGACTTACAATTTTCTGCTGATGTTGCTGCCTACTACAGTCGCGCCAGCCAAAGCGATCGCGTTCCCATTGTCTATACCGAACCCAAGAACGTCTACAAACCCAAAGGCGCACAACCGGGAATTGCCATCTACAAAAAAGAGCGCGTTGTCTGGGGAGAACCGGGGGCGATCGAGGCAATGAAAAGTTAAAAATTGCCCTTTCTCTCTTTCGCCGCTTAACGAGGGGAAGTCCGTCCTAATGGCAAAGAACAATCCTCCCAGCGATCGCCGATGGTTTGGAACAAGTGTAACTGAAGATCGGAAACCTCTTCGTAACTCAAGTGGTGAGTATCGGCACAACTCGTCCAGAAATTGCCCCAAATGGTAGGATCGTCAAAACGAAGTAGCCCCATTTCTTGCATACTTTGACATTGAGGCGTACCCGCAATGGGAATAATCGAATAGGGGGTGACAAAAAAGTTGAGAGAAGGATTGATGGTTTTCAGTTTGTCCTTGAGCTCGCAAATCGCTTCTTCTAAATAGAGCAAACTATCGCGATCGTCGTCGGGAAGCCCCATAATAAACCCGTAGGAAATAATCGGTACGCCCGCCCGCACGATGGCTTCTAGCATTTGACAGTGTTGCTGCCAAGGGAGTAATTTCTTGTAGGATTGACGACCGACAAACGGACGTTCGGCGGGGATGTAAGTCATAAAACAGCCTTTTTTGCCATCCCATCCCCACATGGCTTCCACTAACTCTTCGTCGGGGACTAAATCTTCCGGTGTATTCCCTTTTCCCCGTCCTTTGGTTGCTTTTTTAAGCTCGATACCATTGTCCCAAGAAACGGGCAATCCCCGCTCTCGCAAACCATTAGCAATGTCAATCGCTTCTTGTCGTCCTTCATCTCCAAACAACACCCGACCGAGGAACTGATCGGATTGGCAAACAATGCTGCGAGCTCCGGCTTCTTTTTGCCGATCGCACCATTCTAATGCCCGTTGGGGTGTCATTCGTAAGTAACCCGTGCGGTAGGTGGGAGTTTGGCAAAAGTTGCAGGTGCGATCGCAGCCGAGATCGAGCATCACCGAGCCAATGGGATACAATTGATTGGCGTTACCGTCGTAGGAAAACTCTTGCGATCCCCCCAAACAAGCTGACACGACATCCACTTCAGGAATCGGCCAATCTTGAGGGTGTAACGGATACAATCGCTTGCGAAATTGCTGGCCGTTGGCTAAGATAACCCCAGAGAGTTCGTCTCGCGGTTCTTTGCCTAACAAATAGTCGAATATCGACAGATTTGCGGCTCCAGATTTGTCCGTGACAACCGCAGTCGCCCCGGCGTTTAAATAGTATTTGGGATCGGCGATCGCGTCCGATCCGCCAACGGCGATCGGTTTGTTTCCAGTGGCTAAATGTCGCACCACTAAGGCGGTGAGTTGTCGGTAAATGGTAAAATTGTTCGTCACGCCCCAAACATCGCAACTGTTGGGGTCGATGGCAGAAATGGATCCACCGTAAGCGATTTTACGCAGGTTCATTCCTTTCCATTCGGTTTGGCCGAATTCTTGCTCGATCGTCCCTTTTTTAAGATCGAACAGTTCGACTTCAAATCCCCCTGCTCGCAAACTCGACATTAAAATCTGTTTGCTAATCAGGGGATGTTCGTTTTGTTCTGTCCAGTCGGTGCCGTTTGGATCCAGAAGTTTTAGCTGCGGGAGTTCCACCAATCCAATTTTCACGATCGCTACCCTAGCAAAAGATGTTAAACTATTTAAACCCAATCTTAAGCGCACGCGATCGTACTGTCAACCCGTAAAGTATTAAGTTTTGTTAAGACGGGGAACCTGGGGGTCGGGAAAATGACAATCGCGGGCGATCGCTTTCATGTCAGTTAATTTATATAAAGATAAAACTTACGTTTGTTTGCATTCAGATCCAAAAGTTAACAAACAGCGATCGCTCCTATTTTTAGAGAATATAATAAAATTGTTAAATAGAGAATTGTCCCGATCGCGACTCGGCTTCAAAAGCGCGATCGCCACTCAATTTAGGGAAATTCAGGAGAAATCTGTATGGACGCAAACGAACTTTTACAACGCTACGCTGCCGGAGAACGGGACTTTCGCGATCGCAACCTGATTGGCATCGACTTAAGCTCGGCCAACTTGAGCGGTATCGATCTGAGCGGTGCTTACCTCGGATCGGCCAATTTTAGCCGTACCAATTTTAACGGCGCGAACCTGAAAGGCACGTCTCTCTACGGCGCTAACCTCAGCTACGCCAAACTCCTCAATGCCGACTTGAGCGATAGCGATCTTACCAAAGCCAACCTTAGTGGCGCGAATTTGAGTCACGCCCAACTTCCCGGAGCCAAACTGAGCGGAGCCGTACTGACGGCAGTCAACCTGTACGGGGCCAATTTGCAAGGCGTGAACCTCTGCGGGTCTAACCTCAGCGAGATCAACCTGCGTGCTGCGGATCTGCGCGGCGCAAACCTCAGTTGGGGCAACTTGAGCGGGGCTCGCCTAAGCGGGGCAGTGTTGCAAGGAACCAACCTCAACAGCGTCAAACTGTCTGAAGCCTACCTCAACGGGGTCGATCTCAGTGGCATGGATCTCGATGGTGTGGATATGAGCGCCGCCAAACTGAGCGGAGCCAAGCTAGTCGGGGCCAACTTGAGCGCGGCCAATTTCAGCGAGGCCCAAATGCGGGTGGCCAAGTTCGAGGAAGCCAACCTGCGGGCGGCGAACCTGGAAAGCTCGTTATTGATGCGGGCCAGTTTCAGCAATGCTAACCTGACGAAAGCCAATTTGCGATCGTCGGATTTGCGCTTTGCTAATCTCAGCAACGCCAACCTCAATTTAGCGGATTTATCGGCAGCCGATCTGACGCGATCGCGCTTGCAAGGGGCCTATCTGTGGCAGGCGAACCTCAACGATGTCACCCTCACTGGGGCCGATCTGCGCTCTGCCAGCTTGCGAAACGCCCAATTTGCTCCGGCTGACAGTCGCGATGCGATCTTCACCGGAGCGACGATGCCCGACGGCAGCCGTTATGGAGACATGGGGGGAAAGGCGGCCGCCTAGAGGTTTTAAAGATGGGTGCGATCGGTTAGGATTTCGTATCCATCTTCCGTCACCAATACCGTATGCTCGAACTGGGCCGAGAGTTTGTTGTCTACCGTGACCGCCGTCCAGCGATCGGCCAGCGTCCGGGTACTTTTCGAGCCTTCATTGACAATGGGCTCGATCGCCAAAGTCATGCCCGCCCGTAACTTGACGTTGGGCATTTCCCGCGTCCGAAAATTGAACACTGACGGTTCTTCGTGCAAATTGCGGCCGACACCGTGACCTGTAAACTCTTCAACCACGCTAAAACCGTCGGCTTCAACGCGATCTTGGATGGCCCCGGCCAGATCGAGTAAATACCGTCCGGCTTTCACCTGGGCGATGCCCGCATAGAGGGCTTCTTCGGCGACGCGCATCAACTTAGCCGCCCCCGGAGAGATATCGCCGATCGCGATCGTCACGCAAGAATCGCCATGGAAGCCTTGATAGTGGGCCCCAGTGTCGATTTTGACCAAATCACCCTCGCGCAGCACCTTCTTGGGGTTGGGAATGCCGTGCACGACTTCATTGTTCACCGAGGCGCACACCGAGGCGGGAAAGCCGTGATAGCCCTTAAAGCTAGGAACGGCCCCCATTTCGCGAATCCGCTTCTCGGCATAGGCATCGATATCAGCCGTCGTCATTCCCGGTTTTGCGATCTCGGACACCTCTTTGAGTACCGTTGCGGCAATTCTTCCCGCTTGGCGCATAATCTCAATTTCGCGCTGCGACTTAATTTCAATGCGCCGCCGCTTTTGTTTTTTCAGTCCCGAAGACAGTGCTGGAGCCGTCTGGCGAGCGGGAGCCGCATTGGGCGTACCCAGGAGATTACCAAAAATATTCATTAGTGGGGGGTCAATAACGATCGATATCGGCGAAGCTGGCCGTCGCCTCTTTTTACTTTAGCAGGCGATCGCGGTGGTGGGGAATTGGGGGATTGGGGAGAGGGGGAGACAAGGGGACAAGGGGAGGGGGAGAGGGGGAGACAAGGGGACAAGGGGAGGGGGGGACAAGGAGAAATCTATTCATCCTTCATCCTTCCTACTTCATCCTTGAAACCTCACCCCTCATACCTCATACCTCACCCCTCACACCTAGCTGGCTAAGTAGCCGCGCACGTTGGCACGCCGCAGGCGCAGGTGGTTGAGCGCTTGATGTTCGAGTTGGCGCACCCGTTCCCGGCTGAGGTTGAGTTGGTGGCCCACTTTCGCCAGGGAAAGCGCCCGGCCGTCGCGCAGTCCGAAGCGCAAAATAATCACTTCGCGCTGTTGGGAAGTCAGTTCGGCCAGCAGGTTCTCGAGATCTTCGCGCAGCAGTTGTTGGGTGGCGTAGTTTTCCGGGGATACGCCTTCATCTTCGAGTAACTCTTGCAGTTCGGTGTCTTGGTTGTCGCCGATCCGCAGGTCTAAAGAGATGGGTTGGCGCGATAGAGTGAGAAATTCCCGGATTTGGGCCGGTTCTAAATCTAACGCTTCGCCAATTTCAGCCGGACTGGGGTTGCGTCCCAACTGTTGGGTGAGTTCGCGCTGCACTTTTTTGATTTTGTTGAGTTTTTCGGTGATGTGAATGGGCAGGCGAATGGTACGTGCTTGTTGGGCGATCGCGCGGGTAATAGCTTGGCGAATCCACCAGTAGGCGTAGGTGGAAAATTTGTAACCTCGCGTCGGATCGAATTTCTCCACGCCGCGCTCTAAACCGAGGGTTCCTTCCTGGATTAAGTCCAGAAATTCCATGTTGCGTTTTTGATATTTTTTGGCAATGGCAACCACCAAGCGCAAGTTCGCTTCGATCATTTTCCGCTTGGCTCGCGTTCCTCGTTCTAAGGCGCGATCGAGTTCGTTCTCGTCAATATCGGTTGCTTGCAGCCATTCGGCTCGCGTCGGTTCGCGACCCAAAGTCTCGGCCAGTTCGTCTTTGGTCTCGAGCAGTTGCATCATCCGTTGTACTTGCTTGCCCAGTACGATTTCCTGCTCGTGCGTGAGCAAAGGAACGCGACCGATTTCGTGGAGATAAGTGCGTACTGTATCAGCTTTAAACGTCGGGTTCGTGGTTTTCATGGGCGTGTTGGCAGTGGGCATAAAATTGCGTCGCACAGTCGCTTCAAACAGACAAAGATGGCGATACGTCCCCCTCCTATCGATCGAGGTGAGGGTGGGTAAATTGGCACTGGTGGTAGAAGCTCTGATGACAGCATGAGTTACAGACCCCGGACTTTCGCAAAGAGCGATCTTGCGCCCGGTCGTTTCGATGGGGATCTTAACCCGAACTCGTTATGAGTTTGTCTATCTTTATGGTAGACTCGAGTTTTGCCGCCGTAAAGGGCGGTTATCCCCTCTGTAACGATTTCCCCTATAGCTAGGGTTCCCAATTTTTCCCCTCCGACGATCGCGCGTTGGGTAAAATTCCCATCTGTACGGGCCGGGGAGCGGTTTGGGGATGGCAACAGGGGCGATCGGTCGCTACAATGAGAGCGCGGGTAGCCCTTTATAGATAAAGGCGAACCGAGAGTCTGTCGAGTTCCCCGTCCGAGAGCGAGGTGCGATTAGGCTTCGCTCCCTTCTACTTCTCTATCTGGAGAAAATCGGGGTTTTTACGTGAAGTTGGGGGTTGTCGTAACAAATATTTACATCAGTGGGGATCGATCGCTGCCCTCTTGCGGGTTCCAGCGTCGCAAGGGCACGCAATCAATATCGAGTTGGTCGAGGGTACGGGCGACGACAAAATCGACGAGATCTTCGATGGTCTGGGGGCGATGATACCAGGCGGGGATGGCCGGAACCACACGCACGCCCGCTTCGGCGATCGCGGTCAGGTTTCGCAAATGAATGAGGCTCAATGGCGTTTCTCGAGGTACGACGACCAACTTTCTCCCTTCTTTAATTTGCACGTCGGCGGCGCGTTCGAGCAAGTCGGAACTGAGTCCGGCGGCGAGTTTGGCAACCGTACTCATGCTACAAGGAATAATGACCATCCCCAAGGTGCGAAAGGAACCGCTAGCAATATTCGCACCCACGTCCCCAGCAGGGTGACAGTGTAGAGTGCCCGAGGTTTCGACACCCGATCGCGATCGCCAAAATTGTGCTTGCTTGTCGGGATCGGCGGGCATTTTTACATTTTCCTCGGCTTTCCAAACGTAGTAAGCGGCTTTGGAGGCGATTAGCTCAATACTGTAGTTGGCGGCTAACAAATATTTAACCGTTCGCACCGCATAAATCAAGCCGGAGGCTCCGGTGACACCGAGGACGATCGGATGTTTTTCCATAGACTAACAGAGATCGATCGTTTGACATTTTAGCGATCGCTCCCTACAATAACTTCTGTTCTCCACCGTCACAGAGCGATCGATGGGCGCAAGAAACACCACCGATCGCACTATACTCTAAAATGGGAGCAATGCGATCGTCGATTGTGCTTTGCGATCGATTCTGATATCATTTTCTGAAAATAGCGTTACACTTCGGATTGGGCGAACGCCATTCGCCCCTACATCCCGATTCCCATCCGTTGCATTAATTTTGGAGATTGGCATGACCGAGAATATCAGTGGAGACAAGTAACCCAATCAATTCGGTTCTGGAAAACTCGTTCGCTATATCCAAGCCTCCGATTTCAGCCAGAAGCATTGTTCGTTGCTCGTTGTTCGTTGTTCGTTGAAATTACCTGTAATGAGAAGAGTCGTTGTAACTGGCATCGGACTGATGAGTGCATCTGGCGATCTAGAAACCAGTTGGAAGGCGTTGCTGTTGGGGCGATCGTCGGTGCGATTTTTACAACCATTTCCTAACATCAATCGCCGTCCTTTGGCACTGATCGGATCGCGACCTGCTAACTTTCTAGATCTCTCGCGTCGGGTTGTTTCTGCGGCCTTAAACGATGCCAATTTGTCCCCACCATTGCCCGATTGTGCGGTGGTTCTCGGCTCCAGTCGCGCTCAAGAAGCGGAATGGGAGAAAATGGAATTGGGAGGGGATCTCGATGGTTGGTTGAACAGTTTACCTCATATGGGGGCGATCGCGGCGGCACGACAAATTGGGGCAACGGGAACCGTTTTAGCCCCTAATGCAGCTTGCGCGAGCGGACTGTGGGCGATCGCCCGAGGCTTTGAATGGGTGCGATCGGGTCAGGGAGACAGGGCGATCGTCGGTGCAGTAGAAACGCCAATTTCACCTGTCACCTGGGCGGCGTTTGCCAATATGGGGGTGTTGGCGACAAGCGGTTGCTATCCCTTCGATCGCCGTCGGGAAGGGTTAGCGATCGGTGAAGGAGCGGCGGTTTTCGTGTTAGAATCAGAAACAACCGCTAGAGCGCGAGGGGCGAAAATTTACGGGCAAATTTTGGGGACAGGTTTAACCGCCGACGCGCACCATATATGCGCGATCGATCCCACTGGAAAAGGAGCGACAATGGCGGTAAAGTTATGTTGCGATCGCGCCGGAATTTCTCCTGACGAAATTGACTGCATTCACGCACACGGAACCGGAACCCAATTAAACGATCGCAGCGAAGCCATGTTGATATCTAATCTGTTTCCGAAAACCGTTGCAGTGATGTCTACCAAAGGGGCAACGGGGCATACATTGGGTGCGTCGGGCGCATTGGGAATGGCGTTTTCTCTGTTAGCATTGCAGCAGCAAATATTACCGCCTTGCGTGGGCTTAACCGATCCGGAGTTCGACCTCAATTTTGTTATCGAAGCGAGGAGTGCAAGGGTCGATCGCGCTTTGGTTCTCAGTTTCGGTTTTGGGGGGCAAAATGCCGCGATCGCAGTGGGAAAGTTCCGCCATGTTTGAAAGCAACCACACACAGTAAAATTTTCTATTGAATGTAGAAGTTACGGGTGAATTCGGGACAGCAACTTTAGATGAGTATGTAGAACAAACAACATTACATCGGTACGAGAATTATGTCCAAATCCGTGTAGGAGACTCGCGAAAAGGTTGGGTTAAAGCCTATCAAAGTTTATTAGAACTGGCTTCCGATGGAAGTTTACCTCGAAGTATTGAAGCACTCGGAACGCGGATTTACGAAGCCATCCGTGACAACGATCGATCCCAGTGTCCTAGAATCGTTACCTTCGTGCCGATCTCGTCCCTGGTTAAAACTGGCCGACAAATACTCGTTCGGCAGGGCCGGTCATATAAATTTTACCATCAACGCTCGACCATTCAATCTCTAAATTGCCGCCGGGAAGTTCCACTGTCGCCACGCGATCGCATCGGTTGGTTAGTCCCCCTGCAACCACCGCAGCACAAGCCCCGGTTCCGCAAGCTAAAGTTGCGCCCGCACCTCGTTCCCAGACGCGCATTTTGAGACGATCGCGGTTCAAAACTTGGATAAATTCGGTGTTGGTGCGTTGGGGAAAGGCGAGGTGATGCTCGAATTGCGGCCCGACAATTTCTAAAGGAACTGCATCAACATCCTCTACAAAAACGATACAATGAGGATTGCCCATACTGACGCACGTTACCGATCGCCGTTCGCCACCGACGAGAATTTCGGTATCGACTACTTTTTCTTCGGGGTTTCCTAACGTGGTGGGAATCTCTTTTGCCAGCAAGCGAGGCAACCCCATATCGACTTTAATGCGTCCGTCGTCTTGCAGTTGCGGAACCATTAAGCCAGCGAGAGTAGAGACGCGATAGCGATCGCCTTCTCCCGGTTTCATCCCTAAATCTTGCAAAAACTTCGCCAGACAGCGAATCCCATTTCCGCACATTTCCGGTTCGGAACTGTCGCTGTTGAAAATCCGCATGGTGCAGTCGGTATCGTCGGTTCCGGGAAGGGCAAAAATTACCCCATCGGCTCCGATCCCGAAGTTGCGATCGCACAGTTTCTCGGCCTGCTGGGCAGTCGCGATCGGCTCGCTTTGGTGGCGATTGTCGATCAGGATAAAATCGTTTCCCAGTCCGTGATATTTACTAAATTTAACGGTCATATCAATTCAATGAGCAATGAACAATGAACAATGAACAATGAACAACGAACGTAAGTATTCAAGCTGATGGAAAAGATCCCCTTATAGCCACCCTTAACAAGAGTGGGATCGCTTAGTTTCCCCCTTATTAAGGGGGACGGAAGGGGGATCTGTCAGCCATGTTGAATTGTACCTGAATACTTACAGAGTATTATACATCTGGATCGATACCTAACGCCTGCAATCGCGCGGCCAGGGCATTGGCTCGATCGCGTTCGGCGATGAGTTGTTGTTGGGTTTCGAGGACGTTTTGCTGGGCTTTAATGGCATCTTCTCCGGGGGTGGGAACGAGTTCGCCATCGGCGGTAAAATAGCGCAATTGCCCATCTAAAATACCGAGATAGAGTTGTAACTCTTCGCTCCAGCGCCAGCCGGAATCGTTGGCAGGAATTTCGACGTATTCGCTGCCTTGCAGTTGGAACCCAGAAAATTCTAAGGTATTGGGAGAAAACCAAAAGTATTCGGGCGTGCGGAAGCGATCGCGGTACAGATTTTTCTTGGTGGTGCGATCGACATTGGCTGTCGATTCTTCCGAGAGCAGTTCGATAATGAGGTTGGGATATTTGCCGCCTTCTTCCCAAACGACCCAAGACTTGCGCGGGCGCTTTTGCGTATCTTTGACTAAAAAGAAGTCGGGGCCGCGAAACTCGCGTTTTTTCAGTTGTTGGCGGCTAAAATAAATGGTTAAGTTCGCGCCAACAAAAAAGTCATCGCGATCGCGCCACAGCCATTCCAA
>CAKZKB010000581.1 GCA_937121005.1 uncultured cyanobacterium
GTTATTATACCATATTTGTAACGCCATGCGGCTGACTTCTTGCCAAGCGATCGAATGTTTTCGGGCGGCGCGGGCGCAGTCTTCGTATTCCGGCTGAACGTTGGCGATCGCCCCATCATTGTAAGTTGCCACTTTGACTTGTACGATCCCGTAGGGCGTTTCTATTGCTTCTAGATTTCGCTTCAGAAGCGATCGCGTTTGTATAGATTTGCGAATTCCTAGAGTTGTCGTTTCTCGAAACAAAATTGCTTCGCAGGTTGGCACGGTTTCCGGCGTACAAATGACAGAGAGTAAAACACCGGGACGGCATTTTTTCATCCCTACCGCTTGGGTAAATACATCTAATGCCCCCGCCGCCAACAAAGTCTCGAAAACATGACCGATCGCCTGGGGAGTGGCATCGTCGATTTGGGTTTCTAAAAGGGCCACCGCTTCAGTGTTGGCAATGGCTTCAGTTCCCTCTCCCAACCACAAGCGCAAAATGTTAGGAATTGCCAGATCTCGCGTCCCCGCACCTAAGCCAACTTTTTGTAGTTGCATTGTCGGTGGCGAACCGAAGTCCGATGCTAAAGTGGTGACGATCGCGGCTCCGGTAGGCGTAACCAGTTCGAGATCGATACCGTTGCTGTAAACTGGGACTTGTCGCGACTCCCACAATTTCAACACGGCGGGAACGGGAACAGTAAGGGTTCCGTGCGCTGCTTTTACCGTGCCGCCGCCTGTGGGTAAGGGAGAACAATAAAGGCGATCGATCCCCAACGCATCGAACCCCAAGCACGTCCCGACAATATCGACAATGGCATCGGTGGCTCCCACTTCGTGAAAATGAACTTTTTCGGGAGAAATGCCGTGAACGGCTCCTTCTGCTTCCGCGAGACGGCGGAAAACAGCTAAACTCCACTGCTCGGCTCGCGGCGGCAGTTGGGCATTTTTAATAATTTTTTCGATCGCTCCCAAATGGCGTAAATTATGGTTATGATGGTGGTGACGATCGAAAGTCGGCGGTTCCGTCTCGCTGTGGGTTAAATCGACATGGACTTTCGTGGCTTCCTGTCCCCCGCGATCGACCAGTTGCGATCGCAGTTGGAACTCCCCCGCCAGTCCTACCCCTGCCAGTCGATCGATTAAGTAGTCTAAAGAGATGCCCGCCGAGACGATCGCCCCCAGGCACATATCCCCGGCAATTCCGGTGGGACATTCTAAATAAGCGATTTTGCTCATCTAAAAATTTAATAACGGGTATAAGTTAATTCTAACCCTGGGGTACAATGCGGGCAATTCGGAAAATATTGCGATCGCGATCGTCCCTCCTCCAGCCGTTTGCAGGTTCCAGTTTGCCGATCTCGCCTCCACTTGGGGCGGTTTTCCGATAAGGGGCGCGGGTTGGCCGTCGATCGACCAATTCCTTATACTAAGGGGGAACCGCGAGATTATCATTTCATCAACAGCCATTATGAGCGACATCAAAACCCAAAGCGACATCAACTCCCAAATCGACGAGGAACGCCAGCAAGCCCGCCAAGTCTGCGATACCTCTGGAGCCACCTCCGGTGAGTGCGCGGCGGCTTGGGACGCAGTAGAGGAACTGCAAGCGGAAGCCTCCCACCAAAAAGGCAAACCCCAAAAAAGCTCTTTCGAGCAATATTGCGACAACAACCCCGACGCTGCCGAGTGCCGGGTGTACGAAGACTAACCCAAGAGGGGAGTCTGAGGGCGATCGGCTGTTGCGGCCGATCGCTTCTAGTCTAGTACCGAATGCGCGGATCGATGAGGGCGTTGAGAATATCGATGGCAATACTCGCGGCGACGACGATCGCGGCAAAAAAGACAACAATACCCTGAACGGTAGGATAATCTCGAGCGGCGATCGCTTCGTACAGCCGACTCGCCAAACCGGGCCAGGAAAATGTGACCTCAGTGAGAATTGCGCCTCCCAACAAAGAAGCAAAGGTCAACCCCAATACCGTTATGACAGGGATCAGGGCGTTTTTGAGGGCGTGGGCAAACAAGATCTGCCGTTCCCCTATTCCCCTAGCCCGCGCTGCTTCCACGTAATCGCTGGCTAGGGTTTGTTTTAAGTTGACCCGCACGATGCGCTCGAAAATACCACTGAGCAACAATCCTAACGTCAAACAGGGTAAGGCCAAATAGTGCAGGGTGGCAATCAATTGTAGTAAGTTTCCGTGCAGCAGCGCGTCGATGGCATAAAGTCCGGTGGGGCCGTCCGGTGCGGGCAAGGACAAGGGATAGCGAGTCCCGAGGGGAAACCAGCCTAATTGTACGGCAAAAATCAATTGCAGCACCATCCCCATCCAGAACATGGGGATCGAGTACGTCACGATCCCGAACAGTCGTCCCCCTGCGTCGATCGCGGTGTTGGGTCGCGAGGCGGCTAACATTCCCACGCCGATCCCGACGACTAGGGCCACTAGCATACTACCAACGGCCAGTTCTGCGGTGGCGGGGAAGTGGGTTTGGATGATGTTCCACACGCTTTGACCCCGACTGGCGGCGGACTCGCCGAGGTCGAAGTGCAGCAAGTTCCCCATATAGTTGAGATACTGATCCAATAACGATCCCGAGAGTCCCAACTGTTCGCGCAATTCGGTTTTAAAGGCTTCGGGGGCGCGAGGCCCCAAGATGGCATCGACGGGATCGCCGGGTGTGGCCCGCAATAGCAAAAAAACGACGGTGGTGATGAACCACAGCATCACGGGGGCGAGTAAAACGCGGGTGGCGATGTAGTATTGCAGCGAGGACGATCGCGACATGAAAATCTGGCTATGGGGGTCGATCGGCTTTTCCTACTGTAGCCGATCGCGGGACTCGGTGGGGTTGAAATAAAATTCAATACACAGATCTCGCTCGTGACGATCGCCGCCTTGTTATCTGTGTGAGTGTTTTTGCACAACCCTCGATCGATTGAAAAATTGGCACTATATTGAGTATATCGAAGTTTTAGACGGGTAGACAAATACCGCAATGTGACTTTTCTCTTAGCGAGTTGTTCGCCATAGCGTGTCCTTCTAGACCTGGCGATCGTTCAACTTCTAATAATTTGCGACTGAGTTCTGTTTCGCTTTTGAAGGCAAAGGCGACGCGATTCCCTTTTGGCGAAACGAAACCCAACCTTGTTGTCTTTCTGTAATTTAACAAAAAAATGAACCTTTTGGCTTGTGTCGTTGCTGCCACCTCGATCGCAGTTGCGGTATTGCCCTTGTCTAGTGTAGCAAACTTGGAGGAAACGATCGCCCCTAATAACCAAAAATGTCAGGAGTCAGATCTCGATGGGGAGATTTCTTGCCCTCGCGTCCCCGCGAACGCGCCTACCTCGCCTATTGTAACAAACGACTCCGATGCTTGTAAGGACAACACCGACGGTGATTACCATTGTCCTCACGGGATGCAATTTTCGTTTCCCCAAAAATCGAATTCTAGCGTCCCAACTTTTGCCGAATGCGGCGGGCAAAAATCTCCACTTCCGGTAACTTTAACTGCATAGCGATCGCGATAAAAACCGCCAAACCAACGCACCCGGAAACGCTCAATTGCAACAGTTGAATCGCAAATCCTTCCGTCCCGACAAGAGATTGTATCCCTTGCAGGCTTCCCCAACTGGCTAACCCCGCGATCGCGCTGGCTCCGGCCAGCACCACTGCAATTCCGGCCCACTGTTTTAAGGGTAAGCCGTTAATTTTGCGATCGAGCAATACCAACAATACTACCATGGAAACCACGTTTACCCCCACTGTTGCCAAAACCAACCCCGGTGCGCCAAACGCGCGAGTGAGTAAAAAATCGAGCAACCCATTTAAAAAGATATTGACAATGCTGACACGAAAGGGAGTCACGCCGTCGCCAAGGGCATAAAAAACGCGCACGAGCACGTCTCGACCTAAATAGACAAACAATCCCAACGCATAGGCCATTAAAACTGAGGCTACTAATTCCGACGCAGCGCGATCGAAGGCAAACCGTTCGTAGACCAACCGCACCACTGGCAGCGCTAACGCCATCAAAATTGCCCCCAACGGCAACATTGCCAACGCCGTTAAAATTAATCCCTGACGAATTTTAACCTTTAACTCCGGCCAGTCTTGCGGGTCGGCAAGGCGCGATAAAATGGGTAAAATAGGAACGAGAATCACGTTGGATAAAATTCCCAACGGGGTCAGCGCCAGCAAACTCGCATATCCCAACGCCGCCGCCGCTTGCGGGATAAACGAGGCAAACCACAAGTCTGTATAGACGTTAATTTGCATCATTCCCGAAGAAAATGTCGCCGGGGCCATTACCTTTAAGATCTCGCGCACTTCCGGCCGGTAAAATTCAAATCGCAGCCGCAAACTTCCCAATCCCGATCGCCATTGGACTGCCACTTGTACTAACCATTGTAACACCGCCCCGAGTAAGGTTCCCCACGCCAAAACCAAACCGCCGAGACGGGCGTATTGCGGTGCGGAAATGTTTTCGCCTAAAGACAATGCTAAAATTCCCAAACCGCCAATTAATGCCGCACTGGAAAACAGGGGACTAATGGAGGGCAACCAATAGATATCGGCCGCATTGAGAGTGCCGAAACCAATGCCAATTAACCCCGCCAACACCGCCATAGGGGCCATAATTCGTAACTGCTGCACCGCGATCGCGTGAATTCGCATTCCGGCTTCAGTTTCAGACAGTCCCGGCGCGACCACATCGATAATGGGATCGGCGCAGAATACTAGGGCGATCGTCAGTACCAACAATGCCCCCCCAACCAGCGTCGTCATGGTTTCGATGAGGGGGGCGCTTTCTTCCGGTTTGCGCTTGGCGAGAACGCTGACAATGGCACTGTGGAAGGGCCCGTTGATGCCGCCTAGCAACACTAGCAAGAAGCCGGGCACCACGTAGGCGTAATTGTAGGCATCAACGACGACACCGACACCAAATGCGGCCGCGATCGCCTGCTGGCGGACTAAACCAAATAGCTTGCTGATGGTGGTGGCAATGGCGACGATCCCGGCAATGCCAGCAACGGAACGGGTTTTCTTGGCGGGTTCGGACACGGGGAATAGAAGAAAGGTCGATCGCTGATCCTAGCGCAAAGTCACCTTCCTTGTCGCGATCGCTTCGATCGGGAAACACTTTTTTAATGTGATATAAAGAGGAAGATTCCGAGCCTCTCACCTATGGAACCCACAAGCCGCTATTTTAACTTTGAGTCTGCCCGATCGCGATTCGGCGATCGCGTCGATCGCTACCGAGAATTTCTCTACCAACGCGATCCTCTCGCTGACAATACCGTAACGGCTCTAGCCGCACTTCCCGCCGGACGTGGAGCGAAGTTTTTAAAAACGGCACTCGACGAGGGGATCGAAGCGGTTCCCGACGCACCGGAAGCTCTAAAAGCCTTATTTGCACAAGTCGATCGCGTTCCGTTTTGGGTCAACTGGGAACGGATCGATCGCGGTGGTTTTGCGTTTCGGCGAGCGGCAGTCCCCGTTCTTTTGATGCTAGCACTTTACTCTCTGCCGACAATGTATAGTTCTCCGGCAGGGAGCAAGCCATTAGTTGCCACCAAACAACTGGTCGATCGAGCCGGACAACGGTTAGGAGAAACTTCGGCTTTCGTGCGGCTGACGTGCTCCCCCGGAGGACTCAAACGATTTGGAGATGGGTTTAAAATCAATCTCAAAGTGCGCCTCATGCACGCCCAAGTTCGACGGTTATTGTTACGTTCGGGACGTTGGGATGAAGCCTGGGCTATGCCGATTAACCAAGCTCACATGGCGGGAACATTGATTGCCATTTCAGCAGGCGTAATTCTCAAATTACAAGAGATCGGTTTTGAGTTTTCCCCGGACGAAATTGACGATATGTTACACTTATGGCGCTATTCGGGATATCTATCGGGTGTAGAGGAGGAATTGATTTGTTCGACTTTATCCGACGCGCAGCAACTTTCTGAGATAATTCTTGCGATTGAAGGTGCGCCTGATGAGGATTCTAAAGCCTTAGTCCAAGCGCTACGAGAGATGCGATCGCCACTGCCAGAATCGGTTGATTTTCCTTTGACTCAGGAAGCCTTACGCAGTCTAACTCGCTCCCTCTTGGGTGAGGAGGTTGCCAATTCTTTAGATATTCCCAAAACTGATTTTCCGCCTGTTATCCCGATCGCGAATGCAGTGTTAGGCGCAAGCTCTTGGGTGCAATTGACAGTCCCAGGTGGACGAGAATTGTTCGAGTATTTAGGTCGAGAATTTTGGGGATTTGCAGAAGGAATGACATTTAAGAGTGCCAGCGAACCGCCGAAAAAAGGAGAGCGAGAACAGTGAGAATTGCTGTTATTGGAGCCGGATGGAGCGGACTCGCGATCGCGCAAGTGCTTCGCGACTGCGGGATGCAAGTGTCGTGCTACGAACACCTCGATGATGTGGGTGGAACTTGGCATCGATCGCTGGCTTATGCAGGCTTAAAAACTGATGTTCCTCTCTATCGTTGCGAATTTTATAACTTTCCCTATCCCGATCGCGATCGAAACCGCATGGAGCGAATTTCGGCAGCACAAATGTTTGACTACTGCCAACAATATGCCCGCGATCGCGATCTCTATCCCCTCATTTCTTTTAATACGAGTGTTAAATCTCTCCACTATTCAACAGAAACAAAAACCTGCTATCTCGATTTAATATTAGAAGATGGTTCTTCCAGTACCGTCGGCCCCTTCGATTTTGTCGTTTCTACTCAGTTTAACGCCCCTCGACTGCCGAAGTTTACCGGACAAGAACAGTTTTCAGGGCAAATTTTGCACTCAAACGATGTTAAAGAAACGGTTGTTGCCGATGCGATCGCGAATGCTAAGAAAGTTGTTCTTTTAGGCGGAAGCAAAGCCGCGACAGATATTGCTTACTATTTAACGCAGCAGGGTTGTCCTTTCACCTGGCTAATGCGATCGCCTTATTGGTTCGCGAACTATAATAAAGCCTTCTACGATTTGAAAACAAAAAAACTTGCCCCCTACTATCTGCGCTACCTTCACTATTTAGGAATGCTCGCACCTCTACCGAGTGAATGGCGATTGCGCGTCTGGCGTTGGGTGGGTTTGCTACACACACCGGGAACGCCACAGGATGATTTTACCAAGTTTCATCTCGGGTGGGTCGATGAAGAGCAGATTGAAACGTTAGCGACACAAACGCACCAAGTTTATGACAATATCTCCCGACTCAAACAGAATAGTATTGTTCTGGATAATGGCAGCGAAATTCCCTGCGATTTACTCGTTTGCGCGACGGGTTGCAATCCTCTCGAACCGCCAATTGCCTTGTTTGTCGATGGCGAACCCATTGCTTACGAAAACATTACCTCTGTTTACCGATCGTCCATTATTCCTGAAGTGCCCTGTCTGTGTTTTACGGGATATTTCCATCTCGGAGTCGGCCCCATCAACGGCTATCATCGGGCCGGATGGATTTTACGACATTTAGAAAACCCGCCATCGGTTGAAAAAATGAAAGCGATCGCCGATACTGAAAGTGACGATCGTCCGTTTTTCCAAAAGGGGCCAGCAGCCTTCGATAGCTCGCAAAACTTCCTCGATCGCGTTCGCAAGGCTTGGCTTCCCTTTATCGAAGATGGCTTTTTAACCCGCAAAGACGCGCAGCAATTTCTCAAACAGTTGAATGTGGATTTTAAGCTGGCCCCATTTTCAACGGTAGAATCCTTTATCGAATCGCGCCGTAAACCGCTTTGCGGAATTAAAAATTAAAAATTAAAAATTAAAAATTTAGACCTCATGTCTAAACTTAGGGGCCGTCGCTACGCTCTTCAAAATGACAGAAGAAACCCGGCTTCTGCAAGAATAAACTCCAGTCGTGTCTGGTTATAAGCAAGAAATCGGGTTTCTACACCTGTTTGTGCTAGGCTACCTGAATGCTGACATAAATCTTCCTCGGCTTGTCAAGTTTTAAATTGTATGGTATATCCAAACTAGGGACGATCTGATTTCTTCGGCAAATACAGGCTCGATCGAGCATCTAAAATGATTATGAAGCGCGAAATCCTAGGCTGTCTGACCGATGACGACTGGAAGGTGTTACTCGAAAACGCCCGCCAAGTCTCCTATGGCAAAGGCGACATTATTCTAGAAGAAGGATCGAAAATGCGGGCGATCTTCGTGCTCGATCGCGGTTATGCGAGTATCGAATCGAGCGATCGCGGCCGGGGCATTCGCTTAAACCAAATTGGCCCCGGAGAAATTTTCGGCGAAGTCTCTTTTCTAGAAGAAGAAGGGGCCAGCGCCTCGGTAATTGCCGAAGAAGACGCGCAAGTGAAAATCATCGACGAAACCCAATTGCAATCTCTATTAAACTCCGTCCCCGGATTGTCGGCTCGATTCTATCAATCTTTGGCATTGACGCTGGCACAACGTTTGCGGCGACTGTCCGATCGCATTTCGGCGGCGCAGTCGCAAGCACAAGAAACCGAGAAAGGCTACCAAGTGCCGCGTATCGGCAACATCAGCGAAAGCCAAGTTCCTAACTCTTTGGTGGCGGTTCTCGATAATTTCCGCAGCGAACTGTTGCAGGTCGAGCGCCAACTGAAAGCGCGAAAAATGGCTCCTTCGGAGGGACGCGATCGCGTTGTCAAAAGCTGTGATTTGCTGTTAGAAGAATTTGCCAAACAGATTGCTGGCGAAGCCTTAGTCGATCGCGGCTGGGACGACTTACTCTCCTTTCGCGATACAACCCAACTCGAAGCGGGAATTGGCGATTATGTCTTTCGAGAAGCCTTTCCGTTGTTGATGCGAAGTGCGACGATCGCTTGCTGTCACTCTCGCGGCCGCAGCTATGCTAACGATTATCTCATTGGCGAAATTATTGAAGACGACGATCCGGCCGGCGATGGCTGGTTGGGGCCCCATGTCGATGCTTGGTTTTTGTCCCGTCCCTTTTGCCAAGCGTACCGTCACGGTCGGCGGTTGCTGCGAAAGACGATCGCGGCCGCGGCTCAATCGCGATCGTCGCGGGTACGAGTCACCAGTCTCGCCCGTGGGAACGCACGGGAAATGTTCCGGTTGCTCGATCGCACTCGGGACGCGGAACTCTACGCCACCTGTATCGATAGTAGCCCCGAAGCGCTAGCTTTTAACGCCCGTCGGGCTCAGGAGTTGCGCCTCACGTCTCGCGTCACGGTTTTGCAAGGGGACATTCGCGCGTTGGTGGAAGGTCGCGATCGCCTGGCCCTCCCGCCACAAAATGTCATTTACGGTCTGGATCTGTGCGATCGCTGGGAGGACGATCGGGTGCTGTCGTTGTTGGAGTGGACTTACGATCGCCTGGCCGCAGGCGGCACGGCGGTGTTTACGAATTTTAAACCCAATTTACCCGATCGCTTGTTGTTAAAGCACGTCCTCAACTGGCAGCAACACGAACGCACTGAAGGCGACTGGAGGACTTTGTGCGATCGCTCTCGGTTTGGCGCGGCGGCGGTGCAATTCAAGACCGAAGAAACGGGGTGGCTGTTGTTGGCGATCGTTTCCAAATCGTAACTTTTTTACTGTTGAGTGCGATGGCGATCTATGCTACGATTGTGTTGCTACTGCAACGGGTAGTCAGAGGAGTTGTATGCTCAAAAAAATTAAGTCGGTACTCGATTATATCGCCCTGACGATCGAGTTTTTCGTCCGCGAGATGCTTGCCCTGCTCGGTGCGGCGATCGTCTACTATATCAACGCCTTTTGGTGTTTCCTCACCGGGTGGTTTCGCCCCCACGCGCCAGAACGTCCCCAGCACTACAGCCAGATTTATACCTCTCCCCAGTTTAGCACGCATGAGATGGGAGATTGCGGCAAGGGAACCTATATCAAGATTTACATTCCAGACAATCCCTATCGGGGCGACAACAACGACGAACCTTGTCGATCGATCGTCTATTTACATGGTTTTTCTCTGGGACCGCCAGAAATCTACCAAGCCCATCTCGAACATCTTGTCAAGCAAGGTTACTACGTTTTCTATCCTGTTTTTCAAAAAGGTTTTTGTAAGTTTGATAGGTGTTTTCTCAAAACAGTTAAAGATTTAATTGATGCGGCGGCTGGTTCGGGTATCGATCCTCAAGAAGATTGGCTCAACGCTGCGATCGCCAGCGTTAAAGGAGCTTACAATT
>CAKZKB010000582.1 GCA_937121005.1 uncultured cyanobacterium
GGCAGGCGAGTTTGGGAAAGAGACCCTCTCCCTGCGTTCGATGGCCCTCTTCTAAGAGAATCCACCATGCAATCCCCCCTGACTCGCGATGGCGTTACCGACGACTTCGTTTCCACAATGGCCGATCCGGTTCCAGAAAGCGACGAGAAAACCCTCGAGCCGTTTTGGTTTTGCGGCAGTTTTGTCGGCAGTATGGATATGTTCGCCGATGTCGATACCGTTGCCAACTATCTCGACGTTCACGAAGGCTGGTTTCGTCGTTGCGCCGATCCCATGCAGGCCGAATTGATTGGTGAGAACGCTTACGCACTCTCTTTAGGCCGTTACGGAGCCATGGGTTACGATGTAGAACCGAAAGTTGGCTTAGAATTGGTTCCGCAACAAGAACGGATTTATCGCATCGTCACTGTTCCCATTCCCGACTACGAAGCGCCGGGGTACGAGGTGGATTTTCGCGCCGTACAAACCCTAGCAGCAGGGACAGATGAGGACGATCGTTCTGTCACGCGGGTAGACTGGGAATTGGATCTGTCGGTGGGTGTCTATTTTCCTCGCTTCGTGCGTGTATTCCCCGATGCGTTAATTCAAAAAACGGGCGATCGGCTGATTATTGAAATCGTCAAACAAGTCTCTCGCCGCCTGACGCGCAAGGTTCAAGAAGATTTTCACCAAACTCTAGGAGAAGAAGCGCTAGCAGAGTTTCGCAGCTTGCAAAAGCAACGCGATCGCTTTTCTTGCGAACCCAAGGGGTTGGGGGATTAGGGGTTTAGGGGGTGTTGGTGCGTTTTAGTTGTAGTATTTGTAGGGTGGGCATTGCCCACCTTACTTTACTAATACTCAATTTCTAAGGAGTTCACAAACAATGTCGAGAAAAGCGATCGGAATTCATTTAGTTTGTCGCAACGCCCTCAACGTGACCGAACTCGGAGACGGTTGGTTTAGAACCGGATATTGGAAAGTAGCCGAAGAGGTGGCTAAAACAGCCGAGTATGTCGCCCTCCACGACAACAAAAACGAGCTTTCCTACAAACAAGGTACGCTGAAAAGTTACGAACGCCATTTTGAAGACCCCAGCCGCCTCATTTTTTACGTGAAAGAAACGGACGAACCCCTAAAATGGGTGGGGGAAGGAACGGGAGAAAAAGGATATCTTTGGTCTGAGACCACCTAGCTGTAGGTGGGCATTGCCCACCCTACTACTACTACATATCTTCCCTGATGCGTTGTTCGTTGATGCGTTGAAAAGCGGTGGTTGGGGTACGTGCTTCAACCCAACCTACGCCTCTGTGAAAAATTAAAAATTGTAACGACATCTGGACGCGGGCAGCAAACTCTTGTAAATTGCACTTGACAGTGACATCGCTCCAGATTGCAACTGTCAAATACGATACCAGATCGAACCAGAGGCACGCTCCATGCTCGCTAAAACCGATTTTGCCGAAAAGCTACAGTCGTTCGCAAAAAAAATTGACGAACCATGGCTAGAGTCGATGACCAACGAAGCCGCAACAAGACAGTTCCTCGTCCAACCTTTTTTGGAGGTTTTGGGATACAATACAAACGATCCAACTGAAGTGTTTCCCGAGTACGGAGCAAACTTAGATTTGCCCGGTGTCAAAAAAGATAAGCACGTCGATTACGCAATTCTTCAAGACGGAAAACCCGTTATTTTAATTGAAGTCAAGCCTTATGGCAGCGATCCGGGCATTGGACTCGACCAACTGTTTACCTATTTTTTCCATGTTGATGAGGTCAGGTTGGGCATTGCTACCAATGGAGTTCGCTATCAGTTGTACGCTGATTTAGAGAAGCCAGGAAAAATGGACAAAACTCCCTATTTAGATTTTAGCATTCTTGAAAAGCTAAGGGAAGTTCAGATTGAAGCTCTGCAAAAAATTAGCAAGCCAAAATTCAATATTGAAGAAATTGTTGAGGATGCAGATGGCTTAAAATATACGGCTGGTATTGTCAAGTTATTATACGAGCAATACGATAACCCAGAAGATGACTTCGTTTACTTCTTTTTTAAGAAGTTATATGACGGTCATTTTACTGGCAAGATGAAAGCTAAAATTTCTGCCTGTACTCGGCAAGGTTTGCAGCAATTTGTTCGTGAGAAAACTAATGCTTATGTGTTAGAAAAAATACTTGGAAACCATCCACCAGTTACACCTCCAGGTAAGGTCGATCCACCACCAGAGTTTGACACTAGCCAAGAAGAAATTGATGGTTTTTACATTGTCAAATCTATTTTGTGGCAAGTTATTCGTCCCGATCGCTTGCACCCTAAAGATACTCGCAGCTATTTTAATGTATTGCTCGATGGCAATACTTGGCGGCCGATCGTCCGTTTTTACTTCAACAACCCAGACAACAAAAAGCTGGAATTGGTGAATGTTAACGAAGATGGTAGCCGGGAATACGAAAAAGTGGCGATCGACAACTTGAATGACATTTATCAGTACGCCGATCGCCTCAAAGAAACCGTCTCCAAATACGAAGCACAGGCTTAGTCGATTGGCTAGAGGAACGATACCAACGCGATCGCGTAGCAGAGTTCAGAGAAGGGGGGCGCGATCGCATTTCTTAACATTTTAGGGGTTGACAGCACGGCGCGATCGTTCCTATCCTACAGACATATCTTTTTTCTTGCTCAAACCCCATAGGGGTATCAATCAGTGACCAGTTCGACAGTGACCAGTGACCAGTTTTTAGATGCTGGTTTTTGGGTCAGTGTTGGCTTGCGATCGCGCCTTCGGCTCGTTGGCGCTAGCTGAACCTTGAAAATTGAATACTCTACGCGAATCGCGTTGTTTCCGATATCTCGCCTGTCGCTTCGCTCCAATTCAGAATTCAGAATTCAGAGTTCAAAATTGGGATTTCCCTTTTGAATTTTGGCTCTTCACAAAATAGTATGCTAAACTATAAATTAGAAACGAGGTTGCAATGG
>CAKZKB010000583.1 GCA_937121005.1 uncultured cyanobacterium
TTGGCTCGGCGAGCGGCGTTCTCGACAAGCCCTTAGAAGCCGCTATCATTATCATGGTGATTCTCACCACGTTCCTGGCTCCTCCTTTTTTACGCATTGCTTTCGGGCAAACAGACGACAAGGAAGAACTCTCGTCTGCGGAAGTATAGGTTAACTGAGTTAATCGGTGAATTCTGTAGGGTGGGCGATGCTCGCCCTATTTTTATTTTGGGACTGTTAGGCTGGACATGGCAACGCCAACGGATAAAATAAGCCAATGGCGATCGCGCTGTTTGGGGTAGCGTCCCGCTCCCGCACTCTCCCGACACCGAAGGGTCAACCGCATTGACCCCTACAAGTGGCTGATTTTTATGCTACGCTAGAAAACTGTCGTTAAAATTCCTACCCGATAATTTATGTCGAGATATCGAGGCCCGCGTCTGCGGGTGATTCGCCGACTCGGAGACCTGCCCGGACTGACGCGCAAAAGCGCCAAACGCAGCTATCCCCCCGGACAGCACGGCCAGGGACGGCGCAAGCGTTCTGAATATGCCATCCGCCTAGAAGAAAAGCAGAAACTGCGCTTCAACTACGGCATCACCGAACGCCAACTGCTTAACTACGTCCGCAGAGCGCGTCGCGAGCCCGGTTCGACGGGTCTCGTTCTGCTGCAACTGCTGGAAATGCGCTTGGATAACGTCGTGTTTCGCTTCGGTATGGCCCCGACCATTCCCGCCGCTCGCCAGTTGGTCAGCCACGGCCATATTACTGTCAACGGTCGCACCACCAATGTGGCTAGCTATCACTGTCGTCCTGGAGACGTTATCGCTGCACGCGATCGCGATCGCTCGCGGGAAATGGTGAAAGTCAACTTGCAGTCGCCGGGTCTGGCTCACCGTCCCCCCCACTTAGAATGGGAAGACGAACAGAAGTACGTCGGGAAGGTGACGGGAGTCGTCGATCGCGAATGGGTGGCCTTGCAGGTGAACGAACTACTCGTGGTCGAGTATTATTCTCGTAAAGCCTAATGAGGTGTTAGGGATTAGGTGTTAGGGATTAGGTGTTAGGGATTGGGGAAAGTCGTGTTTTTCCCTGAAGCCGACCTAGTACCTAGTGCCTAGTACCTAATACCTAGAACCTAGAACCTAGAACCTAAATCATGAAATTCAGCCCTATTGATACTTCAATTTTAGACTGGTCGGGGGATGCTCTGGCCGTCGGTTTGTTTGCCGATCGCGTCGAACTGACCGCAGATCTGGCAAAGTTAGACGATCGCCTGGCCGGAACGCTAAAAGAGACGATCGCCGAAGTTAATTTTAAGGGTCAATCGGGTGAGTGCATCGCTACCCGCGTTGGGGGTGGGAGTCCCATTCGCAAAGCGATCCTTGTCGGCTTGGGATCGGCTGAGGAACCGCAACTCGACGAGTGGCGGATCGCCGCCGCCGCCGCAGCAAAAGCGGCCCGGACGCAAAAGTGTAAAACCCTGGCGATCGCCTTTCCTCCCTACAAAGAAGATGCGGTGACAACCACCGAAGCGATCGTCGAAGGAGCAACATTAGGACTGCATCAAGATCGGCGCTTCAAGTCCCAACCGGACGAAAACGATTTTGAAGTCGAAACCATCGAATTAATCGGCTTAGCGGGGCAAGAAGCCGCTATCGATCGCGCTGGACACACCTGCGCGGGGGTCATTTTAGCACGAGAATTGGTTGCCGCCCCGGCCAACGAAGTTACGCCCCTCAGCATGGCCGAAATGGCGCAACAACTGGCAAAAGAAGGCGGTTTTGAAATTGAAATATTAGAGCGCGAAGAATGCGAACAACGCGGCATGGGGGCATTTTTAGGAGTCGCGCAAGCCTCGGATATGCCGCCGAAATTCGTCCATTTGACCTACAAACCTTCGGGTTCGCCGCGCAAAAAAGTCGCGATCGTCGGGAAAGGCTTAACGTTTGATTCGGGAGGACTGAACCTGAAAACCGGAGGTAGCGGCATCGAAATGATGAAAGAGGATATGGCCGGATCGGCGGCGGCCTTTGGGGCAGCTAAGGCGATCGCCCCCATTAAACCCGATGTGGAAGTGCACTTCATTTCTGCCGTCACTGAAAATATGATTAGCGGTCGGGCGATGCACCCCGGCGACATTCTTAAAGCCTCCAACGGTAAGACGATCGAGGTCAACAATACCGACGCAGAAGGGCGTTTAACCCTAGCCGACGCGCTGGTTTTTGCTGATGCTTTGGGCGTAGACGCGATCGTCGATTTGGCAACCCTAACGGGGGCGTGCGTTGTGGCTTTGGGCGACCAAATTGCCGGGATCTGGAGTCCAGACGACAGCGTGGCCGAGGCTTTAGTCGCGGCGGGCGAAAAAGCGGGCGAAAAACTGTGGCGAATGCCCATGGAACAAAAGTATTTTGAGGGCATGAAGTCGATCGTCGCCGATATGAAAAATACCGGGCCGCGTCCGGGCGGGGCAATTACCGCCGCCTTGTTCTTAAAAGAATTTGTGGACAAAACTCCCTGGGCCCACATCGATTTGGCCGGCCCCGTGTGGACGGAAAAAGAAAGCGGCTACAACAATCCCGGCGCGACGGGTTTTGCCGTGCGAACCTTGGTCAATTGGGTGTTAGCCTGAATAAGAAATTAGGGGTTTGGGGGGTTAGGGGTTTAGGGGTTTAGGGGGTGTTGGGTTAGTACATCTGTAGGTTGGGTTGAAGCATGAAAACCCGTTTACAACGCATCAACGAACAACGAACAACGGAGTC
>CAKZKB010000584.1 GCA_937121005.1 uncultured cyanobacterium
AACGCAGGAAGTTTCCAAACGCCTTGTCGATCGAGCCGCTCGAGGCCCTTTGGCGATCGATCGCGATCGCGTCATTACGGCTGCTCCCGGAGAATTAAAAATGTCGGAGGTTCTACAAGAATTCCTTCGACCTTATATCGATCTTTTAGAAACTGAAGAGGCTTGGCAGAAAATGTTGACTTTAGGTGCTATTGCCTGGAATGCTGCATTGATGCCTGAATTTGAATCTTCTGCTGATAAAGTGTTTGAAGATTTTTTTGCAGGCACACCTGTCGTAGAAGATTCACAAATGAAAACAGATGCGATCGCAATTTTGCAAGAATTAATAGACCGAAAAAAACAATACTTTTCCGAATACAAAAGATTGATTCTTGACTATGCCTTAGAAGACCAGGGAGACGAGTATCGCTTTGCTGTCATTTCCAGTGTGGATTTATAGGATCGAGAAGAGCGATCGCGACAAAATTTCCCCCGACAAGATTCGATATTGTGCGAGTATCTGGATACAAGCCTCCGGGTTGGGACAGAGGTATTGCTCGTTGTTCGTTGTTCATTGTTCATTGCTCATTGCTCGTTGCTCATTGTTCGTTGTTTTCCGTTCGGACAATTTTAACAGAATTTCAGCATGGATTTCCTGGGTAATCGGATAGAAATAGGTGAGAATGCAGCCAGCAATTAAACAGATAACAGGGACGATCGAGGAGACAAAGCGAATCGCAAATAATGCCGACTGCGGTTGTTCGGCGGCCGATTCCACAAAGCCGAAGTATTCTAGAGCGTTACCCACAATAAATAATCCGATCGCGAGTCCCATTTTTTGCAGCAGCACCATAAAGGCATAAAAAATACCTTCGCGACGCTGGCCGCTTTCGAGTTCGTCTAAATCGGTTACGTCGGTCAGCATCGACCAGGGAATTAAATAAGCCGTCGCCACTCCCATTCCCGCGATCGCGCAAGAAATATACAATAAATTATCCGCCGTGCGCGGATAGAAAAATAATGCACCTTGGGCAATAATCCACAATCCCATGCCGATATAATAGACTCCCTTGCGACCGATTTTTTGACTGACCCAACTCCAGACAAACAACATGACGATCGCCACAGATTGCACGATCAGCGCTACAGTAAAATAAGACTCTTGACGCATCCAGTGTAACGAATAGTAAGGAAGCGTCGCCGCCGTCAGTTGAAATGCCAGCCAAGAACACAAATAAATTCCCATGACAAGCAGAAACGGACGGTTTCCGAAGGTAATTTTGAGTTGTTCGCCGATGGGAAGCGGTTCTTCCGTTGCTTCCAGCACGCTTTCTCCTGCACTGGGATCCTCAGTGCCCCAAACGCACCAATAAAGCGGTAAAACGGCTAACAGACCGCAGGTTGCCCCCAGGAGAACGTACTGTAAGTGCGGATCGGCAATGTGTTTTTCAAAAACAACCCCTAATATTAAGGCTACTAAACTGCCGCCAATGGAAAAGAAAAAGCGAAAACTGTTGAGATTCGTGCGTTCGTGGTAGTCTGCTGTCAGTTCGGCCGTCAACGCTGTGTAAGGTAAATTTACCGCAGTGAAGGCGAGATTGTAGACGATGGAAATGGTAAGATAATAAAAAAACAACATCCATTGGTGAAACGATTCGCTGCCATCAAAAGGAACGATCCAATGCAAGAAAAAGAACAAGCCAAAGGGAATGCTTCCTAGCAACATCCAAATATGTCGCCGTCCCCAACGCGATCGCGTGCGATCGCTCAATATGCCAATAACCGGATCGTTAATGGCATCGGCAATTTTTCCCACCATCAACACCGACCCCGCCAAACCCGGACGCAGGCCCGCAACGCTGGTTAAAAAGATGAAAAAAGAGAAAACAAGCAGGGTGGCAGTAATCCCCGCTCCCGAATCTCCGGCCCCAAAGGCCAGTTTTGTTGATAAACTGAGAGAACGGGCCTGGCCGCTCGGGTGGACAGTATCGGGCGTATCGTTCATAGCAGCGCAAAGAGGTCAATGGCGAGTACGACCGTTGTAGCATTTTTCCGTACCGATGCGTTAACCCCAAGGAACCGATGTGGTGAGGGTTAGAGAGGCAATGATATGCTGGTAGTCAGATCGATCGTCTACAAAATGCTATGGCAAACAAGAAAAAACGCAAACAGTTCCATAAAAAGAAGGGATCGCAATTCCCCGAGATTCAATCGGTCGATGGGGCGTAAATTTTCTTCCCCCTGAACTTTCCAAGACGGATTGACCTCGGGCGCTTAGCCAGAGGCTTGGACTAGGGAACAGGTTTCCCTTCTCCCGCATCAATGCGGGGACTCGTATCCAAGATATTCTCGGTGAGATTTGCGAACTCGTCGCCGAACGGATATCCTGGCAAACGATATTAAACCGAAAGCGATCGCGTTTCGGGTAACTGCGCTCCTTCCAAGCAAGCCCCCTCGAAGTTGGTGTCGGTCAACCGGGCTAGCATCAGATTAACATCGGTGAGATCGGCTCCGCGCAGCTTGGCTCCCGTTAAGTCGGCACGGCTGAGATCGGCACAGTATAGGTCGGCTCCACTTAAGTTAGCCCCTTGCAAATTGGCTCCGCGCAAATCGGCCCCCATCAGTTTAGCTGCCATCAAATTAGCCCCGCGCAGATTGGCTCCGCGCAAGTTGGAACCGCTCAGATCCGTACTCATCAACGCCGCACCGCTTAAGTCAGAACCAACGAGATTGACTCCAATCAGTTTAGCGCTGGCCAGTTCGATGTGGCCGAGATCGCTATAGCTGAGATCGGCTCCGCTCAAATTGACAATAATCAGGTGCGCCCC
>CAKZKB010000585.1 GCA_937121005.1 uncultured cyanobacterium
CGGGACAGTGACTCGCACCTTCAAAGAAAAGCAGCAACGGCGGACGATCGTTCCCCTGTTTGACTTCTGTAAATCCATCAGCCAAGTCGTCGCTTTCGTAACGATAGATCCCGCTTCCACCGTGACGGTTTAGCGGTTTGTTCGTCAACCGTTCTAAAATCGCGCGTAGCTTCCCTTTTATAGACGAACCGGGAATATAAGGATGCAGCGTCACCGGATCGCGAATCACGGGTTTGTCTAAACCGCCAATATCCAAATTCTCGCCGCCACCGCCAATATGCAACCCGGTTTCGGCGACAAGGGTGCTGGTGAGACGAAATTTACCGAGTAACTCTTTCTGGCGTAGCGATGCAGGCATTTTACTTTCCTCCTTCAGCTTTATGGTAAGCGATAATCGATTCGACTAGCTGCACTAATCGCTCAAAATCCTCCGTACTGCGAACTTTATCGATGGCGACAGACATGACATCGCTAAGGGGTTTAGCCGCTTTTTGTCTGGCGGCGGCGTAGGCAAGTTTGGGTTTGAGTAAAACGACCTCAGTTTCAATGGTGGCAAATCTTTGTTCGTCGGTTTTGCCTTCGCGATCGTCTTGTGCCAATGTCGTCTTTAAGCGGTTGATAGCATCAAGAAATTTACGGACTTGGTTGGTTTCCAAGCGTTGGCGTTTGAGGAAGGGGCCAAACTTCTCAGCGTGTTCGACGAGATCGCGAATGGGATAGGTTTTTAACCCGCCATCGAGTTTTAGGATCGTGTTGACGATCGCTTCCGTTTCCGGTTCTTTCGTGTTGGTGTTCTTCGGCATAATTTGACATTAACTAGGGTTGTCATTGTGGGACGATCGCGTTAGCAGTTCGATCCAAGTGGCGATCGCTTTGAAGTACGGCGCATTTTTGTAACTGAGAAGCGACTGACGAATGGGAGTGAAGGTATCACTCTGGCGAATCGCTTGGGGTAAACGCGCGATCGTGTAAGCGATCTTGGGTAAATGGAGGTGATAGCGAATGTCATCTTTTTCTCGTTCCAGTCGTTCGATCGTGGGGTCAGTCTTGGCAGAGTTGGCCGATTTTTCTAGATCCCGAAGCCGACGATCGCGTTCTTCTATCATCCGCTCTTGTAGCTTAGCTGTCAAGAGCAAATTTCGCACGAAGTTCCGGGAAACTTTGACGCTTAGCTGTTGGTTTTGCAGTTGTTCCACTAAGGGGATAACGCCGACGATCGCATCTTCTTGATGTTCTCCCAACCACTCACTCCACTTTAGCACCTCGCCAAACAATCCCAGACTATCGCGTTTGTTATTTTTGGCTGCTTTTTCTGCTTCTCCCGACTCGTAAGCACATTGATAGAGAGGAAACTTTGCACTAGCAATACTCACGCCTGCCGATAGGGTGATATCCTGATTGTACCCCGTATAGTTGCGGAAACTCTGATACACATCAAAGGAAAATTCAACCACATCATCCCAAGAACCGCTAACAAACAAGTCGTCGCCGCCAGCATAGATAAAGAGTAAGTTATCACGATCGCGATCGCTTAAATACTCATGTTCTTGGGTAACGCTAGTCTCCAAGAAATTACTAGCGCGATCCTTTGCTAAACTGTTTAGATAGACCTTAAAAAAGTAACTCATGCTGCGAGACAGCCCCGCAATTTTCGGTAACGCTTGCGAGTTCTCTTTCTTAAACTCGTTTTGCAATCCCGATGCAAAAATTTTGCCCAAGTTATCGACATCCATGCGAAGATAACCGAGGCGATCGATTCCTTGTGCTTTTGCTGCCATTTCTCGAGAAGACATAAAACCCATTTCCCACGCTCCTCGCTTGCCATATTTCCCTAACAACATCAAGGTTGGATAGCGAGAGTGATGGTGTTTGTAATGGCGAACCGTCCAGTCATTGACGAGAAAAACCGTATCCGATCCGCGAATCTGAGTTTGCCAGTGTTTAGAAATATAGTAAGAAACTTTACCATCAGGCAAGTCAAATGTCAAGATAGATTTTTTGCCAGAAGTTGATGCTTCCGTCGATCGCATAATGACTCGAACGCCAAACAATTGTCGTCCGAGTTGATAGAGGGTTCGATAAGTTTTATACTCCTCGCTGCCTTCCTCAACCTCATCTTCTTCGCTACCATACGGCTGATACGGATCGTCGCTTTCGTAGGGATCGAGTAAGCTAACGATTTGTTCTGAGAATTTTCGTGACTTCTGCTTTGCTAACTGTTTTCCCGTCAAGTCTGACCAGTTTGCGGAAAAACTGTCGCTTGTCAAGTCCTCTAAAGATAGGGTTTTGCCATCAAGTGCTAAAAAAAGCCTCGCTTGGAACTTGTCGGCAAACCAGACATTAAACTGCGATCGCACTTCGTTGACTTTCGCTTGCGTCTCCTCTCCCGATGGTGCTAAAATATAGAGGTTGCCACCGCCTGCATAAATAATGTTGGTGCGAGGTAAATCGAGTGCCTGCAAAAGCTGCTGTACGATCTCCTCGGTGACTAATTCTAAAAAGAAACTACGAGCCCGAAGCGATTTTAATGCGCCGCCAGAGGGTATGGTATAAATAAAGTCTTGGATGCCGGACAAATCGCCACCCACTAGGGTAAGATCGTTACTGTTCGGATCCGATGCTAACGCCGCCGACACCGCCGCCGTACTGCGAACTAAATCCACAAAGGCGATCTTTTCGTCTCCCCAACTGATATAAGATCCAAATTTTTCCACGACTAAAGACAGCAGCGACGCATTCTCCCAGTCTGACTCGGAAAAGGTTTCGAGATCGGTGCGAATTTTGGCTTTTAGTTGGGAAAAGTCCGTCGGTTTTGTCAGTTGCGGGTAGGGAATTTTGGGATAGTCGTCTTCTCCAGACTCGATCGCGATCGATTCCCAGTAATACACCTTATCCTGACAGTTTTCCAGAGAGACAAAATCGAAGATCGATCGTAACGCGCCAATCTTACCTAGTTCTCCCGGCCAGCATAGCAGATTTTTGGCTCGCTGCATGGCTTCGTTATCGGGAACATCTAGACTCGCATCGGCGGTCAGACCCGACCAAACCGCCAACGTGCGGGCCGCTTGCTGTAAAATACCGAGGGACGATCGCTGGGAAACAGAGGACATAAGGACTCGATGGGACGCGAGGCGATATCCGCCTCTATACTTCTATCTCGCCAATCAGGGAATTTTTACGGAAATCGGGCGATTTTGTTACAAAACTTTATAATACTTCTGCTTTCTCATAGATGTCTTTTATTAGCTTAAACTATCTTAAGACTCAGCGTGTCTTTTAACAATATCTACAATTTCGTTAGGCAAAATATCTCCTCGATCGGATTTTGAGTAAATTGCTACCATCACGATCGCGCTGACAGATTTAGTATAGTAAATGACGCGGTAGCCACCACTCTTGCCTTTTTGGACATCGCTGTTTTTGAGTCGGACTTTGTATATTTCGTAACCCGTACCGGGAATGCAATCGCCGGGAAGTTCTCCAGTTTGCAAGCGATCGAGTAACGATTGCAGATCGCGACGAATGTTACGATAACGTTTGGCTAGGCCACGGACATTACGCTGAAATTCGCGAGTAAATTCGATCTGATGTCGGTTATTAACCATCCTCGATATCGTCCCACAATTGCTCTATCGGGAAAGTTTCCCCAGACATGGCTTCTTTCCAACCCTGTTCAAAGCACTCGCGGGCCGGTTTAAGGTCGTCCGTTTGGCGGAGTTGGCGGGCTAATTCGAGAACTTGAAAGAGATGTTCGGGAGACAGATCGTCAAGTTCCGCGTCTAGTTGTTGGCGAAGTTGAGTGGTATCAGTCATGGCTTCGATCGCGGGGGAGTTGTTTAACCAAGTCAACGACTTGTTCGTTGGTGAGAGTGATGCTTGGCATAGCAGTATTGCAAACTTCGCTACCTCAGATCTTAGCATGACAATATGAATTTGTCACATTATTGGCAAAAATTTTATAAAAAACCTCGATCTATGGTTGTTTAATCAGCATCATTTCCCATCCCGGTGGGTTAATTGGAATCTCGACGACTGTCCCCGGCGGAACTGCTTCCAACTGTTCCGCGTACTCGGAAAAATTGTAATCGACAAAAGCGGGATGATGCCAATCCCCTACCACTCCTACCATCATCACTGCCAACAAAACAATGCCTATTTTACGGCCAATTTGATGAGGTGAAAATCGCGCCAGCCAGAGAAATCCACCGATTAATGCCACAGAAGGAAGCAGCCAATACCGCATTCCCGTCCCCGGATTTCCTAACGCAACCCATTGCGGTAAAGTGGGGTGTGCGAGGGGAGAAATCAAGGCCGATCCGAGTATGGCGAAAGTAAAACCGACAAAGAATTTTAATCGCCAAGGGGCGTAGAAAGCGATGTAAACTAAGAGAGCAAGAGTTGCGATCGCGCCTAGCCAAACCAGGAAGAACGTCAAGGTTGAGAAGTGCATCGCCAGATGAAGATAGACGCGAGTTCCTAACGTCAATCCCAAGAAGATATTACCGCCAACAATTTTCGCCAGCGACTCTACAGATGCCCCTAATGGTAGGGATTCGCGGTGGGAATTGAGCATAATCCACCCTTGCAAAGCCACTCCAAAGGATAGAGTTGCGATCGAAGCTAAATACCAACGATGGCGAGTCATAACATAAGTTGCGATCGCCACTGGGAGCAAAACCAAGCAAAACGGGCCGCTAAGTGATGCCAGTAATAATACCACCAGATCGAATATTTTCCAGCCAATAAACGGACTGGGTTTGACTAACAAAATCAGACAGGAGACGATCGCGAGATGCCATTGCGCGTTACTGATGTTAGAATAGTATTCAAACGAATTGGGAATCCCTAAATACAGAAATGAGGCGATTAAGGCGATCGGTTTCAGGGAACGATCGACCCGCGAAGAGAGGACGATCGCCATGGGTAGAAGTTTAATCGCGATCGCCACCAGATTGAAAATAAGCGGGCCAAATTCCACTGGAAACAGTCGGGCAAATTCCGCCGCCAACCGAGGTACAATATAAAAATAGCCCGCATGGGGAACGAATAAGGTTTGAAACGGTGCAGTATGATACGCCATACTGTACCATGCCGTCCCATCCTCTGCCCAAAATTGCGGGTTGGTGACAACATCGGGTCGTCTATGAACGACGATCGCCACTGCGATAATAAAGATAATATATCGTTGATAACGTTTTAAGACCTGAAAGCGATCGCTTTTTCCTAGCTGTTGTAAGTTTTGCCAAATTTTGTCCATTATAAAATCGGGAGCGAGACGCTCCCATTACCAAGCAGGATCTGAGACAATGTTACCATCGATTGTACGCGAGACCGTAGGGGCTAAGCATTCGCACCGAAAAAGGAAGGAAAAGTCCATCGACTAGAAGGCGAATGCTTCGCCCTCCAAATCGTGTAGATACCCAACGTCATCAATGCGCGGTTGTTGGGTTTTCATGCTTCAACCCAACCTACACCTTGTTCGTTGTTCGTTGATGCGTTGAAAAGGGGGTTTTAATTAAAGCCATCTCCTTGAGGATGTCCGTTATCCCGAGAAGAACGATCGCCCTCTTTTCCCGGATCCTGTTCCGCTTTCGACGAATGCGGGTGCAACCAAATCCGCGTCGGGATGGGTTTGCGGGCGGGTTGCAAACTGCCTAACACCTCAGAAAGCTGCAAACTTTCGAGGGAAACGGGTTTGGCTTCGCGCAATTTGTGCCACACCGATCGCGACATTAACAACGTATGACGCACTGGAGTCGCCCCCACTTGCGTTAAATACTCTTCCCGTTCCGACTGGTAATCTGTAGACACCACTTGCAATGCTTGCGTGGGAAATTCGCGGGTAATACGAGCCATTTGCGAGAGCAATTCCGGGTACAACCAAGTATAAGCTGGATGCACCGTCAGTTCCGTCGAGTGGGGAAAGGTTCCTTCCTCGCTGAGTTTGATTTGGAAGTAGCCGATCGCCGCTTTGCGTTGGGGTTCAAAAACGTAAGCATCCATCGATCGCGATCGACCCGCCCACTGCTTGATAAATCCGAGAACCGACTCGGACAAATGGGTTTTAAAATCAGAAACGTGGCGATCGAACATTTGCCGCACCAACGGCGGCATCGACACCGTATCTAGCTGATACAATAGCTGTGCGTCGGCATTGTTTGCAGGTAACAAATTGGGCAGATCCGGCTCGCGATCGGCCAGTTGCACCAACGTTTCCGGGGACAAATTCCAATACGCCAATTGTGCCAACGGTTGAAACCCATTTTGGCGGTAGAGTCCCAACGCTTGCGGGTTGCTAACATCTACCTCTAACATCCAAGTGCGGGCTTCCCAAATCGTATCCAAACAATAGCGTAACAGCGCAGTACCCACATCGTGACTGCCCGCCCCCGGATCGGTTGCAAGGCGATCGATCCGCCAAGTGGTGCGCGTATGGTTGAACGGCGACACCTGAATTGCCCCTAATACCTCATTATTTTGATGGGCAACGTAGGTACAAAACAAGTGACGGTAGGGGTTAGGAAACCAACCGAGAAGTTTGAGCAAACCGAAACAAGCCCGCACCTGTTCCCAATGGCGACCGATATCCAGGGTTGCCCCAGAATAGCACTCATCGGGATCGAGTTCTAGCAACCGTTCGACCGCTTCGAGATCGCGGTATTGAATCGGGCGTATATCAATGTTGTTTGAATTGAGAGAAGTCATATCAATGAACAATGAACAATGAACAATGAGCAATACCTCTGGCGTTCAGGCGAAGGCTTGAAGCAGAGGATAGGTTTTCTTTATCCCGAATGAATTCGGTAGCTTGTATTCACGATATTATCGGTCATGTGAATTAAAGAGGGATTAGGTATGAGGGGTGAGGTGTGAGGTGCGAGGTATGAGGTATGAGGGATCGGGGATGAAGGATGAAGTCGGAAGGATGAATATTAATGTCTCCTTGTCTCCTTGTCCCCTTGTCCCCTTGTCTCCCCCTCCCCCTTACGCGGGACGTACCAACACCAAGGGCGTTTGTTCGTCAGCGTTCCCGGCGGGGTTGCTGCGGAGGGAGGTTTCTAGGGCGGGGTGGGAAATACCGGAGGTCGCTGCTAATATCTTAACGGCTTGCAAATCGTTGACATCGACGATCGCGGCCTGTATCCCGGTTTCGCGATAGATGCGATCGACGACAGCATTGGGATTGTCCGGCCCCAGTAAAATAAAGCGATCGTAGGGGGGGATGGTTCCGCTCACGTCATCGATGAGTCGCGCTTGTTCGCCGGCCAGTTGGTAGAATACTCCTGACTTGCCTAAAACCTTGGCGATCGCGCCGAACACAAACGCCCAGCCGACGCGCACTGGCCCCACCAAATCGATTAACACCTGCAAGCTGCTAGCAGTTGCTAGGTTCGCCCTCTGGCCGAACAAGTGGCACAACCGCTTCGCCAACCAACCGGGACGCACGGTTTCCGGGTGGCGGATGCGATCCTGCATAATTGCTAGGGGGGTTTCTCCTAGGGTAACAATATCTCCCGGTTGCGCGTGGGGGGTGACGTAGCGCTTCACCACTTCTACCGGATCGTCAGCGTGGGTGAGAAGATGGGTTTTAACGGGGAGGACTTGCGCCCCCGGTTTGGACTGCCAAGGCAAGGTTTTGGGTTCGGGTTCGCGCAAAGGGACGATCGCGTGTCGGGTGTGGGGACATTCGCCGTCGATTCCGTGTATCGTGTAACGGACTTTGACCCAAGCGGTTTGCAGTTGGCTGAGATCCTCGCCCCAAATCTCGATCGCGACTTTGAAGCCTAAATTTTCCTGGGATCCAATAATATCAGCCAGCCAGTACCCATCGGGGCGCGGCGGTTCCCCCTCGGGGGCAGATAGGACTTTGACGCGCCAGCCGATGTCGTCTAAACTGCCTTTGGAGATGAGGGTGACATCGGCTGCGACTTCGGGAACGGCGATATCGAGTACCGAGGAACGGTTGCGAAACTCCAACTCTCCCACCAGGCGATAGCGGTGCCGATCGCTGCTGTCGAGTTGCCAAGTTCCGGGAGTCAGTTCGAGTTGCTGCTTGCGTCGCTGGCGGTGATTGAGTTCGAGGGCGGCGATCGATAATCCTTTGAGGACGGCGATCGTGCCGACGACGAGGGCGAGAGTGTTGACGATAGCCACTAGAGTTCGCGATCGAGTTACGGTTTTTCTATTTTATCGTCAAAGCACCAGGAAAACAGGATCGCGGCCACCGTCAGGAAAAACCACCGCGACAAGTGCCAGTGTTCGATGAAGTCCAGGGGCCAGACGACGGTGATGTTAGAGATAAACCAAGTGACGAGGGTAATGGCCAGCAGCAGCAAGAGAATCACGGTACAATTTACTTATGCTTAGTAGAGATCGGGAGAGTGAAAGCCTAGAAAGTACCACCTTTAAGACTTGTTCTCCCATGACTAGCATAGACTTTCACCGCCGATCGATCGCGGGGCGCATCGGGAAAAAAAGCCCGCCGAAGCGGGTTGTGATGAAGGGTTAGAAGGAATCTAGCGAGTGGTAGGTCGCCGTCGAGCTCGGCGCAAACCAAATTGGGTAACGGGGCATTATCGGCAACCGTTTCAGTCAACACGACTTGCCCTTGAGGATTGACAGCCCAACCTCGGGCCTCCGTGAGTTGCCGCTCTGTTTTATCCTCGCTATGGGCGGCGATCGCCAGACTATGGCTAACCCCTGCCAACTCCCGCGTATCCAGCCATACAGTCTGACCTAACATATGGGTTGTGGGATTAGGAGGCAAACCGCCATTTCCCGTGACCACAAATTGACTGCCCGACTCGTTTCCACAACCCGTAGCAACGCGATCGCCCGGATCGATGGGATCGCTCGATCCCACATTCCGCACCCAAACTGTCACATGGCAATAAATGGGGAACAAAACAAACA
>CAKZKB010000586.1 GCA_937121005.1 uncultured cyanobacterium
CGCCGCCGATATTGGTTGTCGCGGCTAAGCCGAGTTCCCAAAGGGCATCGGCACAGGTTTCGCCCTCAACGATGAAAATTGGGTGGCCTTGGGCAATGCGATCGCGAATCTCACTCCGTTTGTACAGAGGAATCTCAGCGCGATCGACCCCCTTGGCTCCTTTGGCCCATTCAGAACCGTTCCAGTGTTTTTGAAACACTTTCTTGCCACCGTTGCCGTCATCGATGCGAACGACTTGCACCAACCGCTTGCCCTGGCGACTGCGATAAATCCACTTGCGAGTTTGTCGAGGTCGAACCTCTTTTTTCTCAATAGGAGCAACGATATCCCGGATACGAGAACGATCGTCCGGCGTATTATGCTCGCACTTAAAGGCTTGGTAGGCTCCAGTATTTTTCTGGATTTTGAAGCCCCCATCCCCACAAATTGGGCATTTGCAGTGGTATTCGGACGTGGTTTCCTTGACCACCTCCAGGCGATCGAGATGGTCTCTGATGTCAAAAGTCATAATTCTGTACTAAAATTAGAGTCGGAGCCATTGGGAACGGTGAAGCCAGAACCTCAGACTCTCGTCGGCTTCTGCGCTTCAGCCTCGTTGACATCGAGAGAGTCCTCGAGTAAATCCACCGCCATGGCCACCAAGCGGTACATCTTGTACCCAGTCGTCTCGCTGAGAGCTTTGATGCGATCGCGTAGCTCGGAAGGGACGTTGAGAGTACCTCTGCTCATAGAATGACCTCAAAACTGCTCATGTACTGACAGTATAAATAGTCATCACATGACTTGTCAAGGGTTCAGAAGGTGATAATCTGGAGGAAGATATTTTACAGAGCGGCAAGGGCCATCGTGCGACTTTCTCTCACTCCCACGCGCAAAAAAAACCTGGCAACGTTGATCGAGTGGCTGACTCAAGAAGCGGGCAGTCAAAACCAACTCAGCAAAGAATTAAAAATGGGTCGTGGCGGCATCAGCGAGTTCGCCAACGGCAAGCGAGACAGTACCGGACTGACGCTACTGCCCACCCTAGTCAGGTATTTCAATCGTAAATATGCTGAAATCACCCTAGAACAGCTAGTGGCTTGGCTCGACGAGCCCGAGGCGACGATCGAGCAATTACGGGAAGGAAATGTTACGCCGCCGCCGCCGACAATTACCGAGTCAGATATTCTCGAAGCGGCCAAACAAATGCCCAGAAAACAAGTTTTACGGCTAATTCGCGATCTGGTTGACATCACGCTCGATAGTCCGTCTACTACTCCGACTTCTCCGCAGCATTATCCCAAACTTGGAGAGTTAGTACGGCAAGAAATTGAAACAATGGGACGCGAGGCGTTTGTAGAAATGCTACATCCCGATCTGCGTCCCCATTTACAGCGCTTAGAAGGTGGAGAATTGCCGCTTGAAGTGGCCACTCTTCCCACTTTAATTGGAATGCTAGCCGGGTATTTGCACTACCCCAACGGAGAGCCATTCTCAGAAGAATCCGAGCCCGAACAAGCCCTAGCCTCATTTTGTGACATCGATTATACGCCGGGGATTATCGATGCCAACGAGATCGGTATGGAATCTAATATGAATTAACTCGCTTGCAGTTTCTTGGAGAATGAATCTCGCCCCTGTACGCGCCGAGGCAGTGGGATCGAATAGGGTTTTTCCATGCCCTTCCCCCAGAGCTTAAGGCGGTTAATCTTCGCTGTACAGGGATGTTGTAAACTCTGGAGAAGTTGTACTTTTCCACTGAGGTTGAATAAGTGTTTTGCCATGCGATTAGCGGGTTCGCGATCGTGCCACCAGACCAGAATGAGCGTGTCTCGTTCGACGAGGATTTCGGCTTGGCTAATGAGGCGATCGACGGGATTATTAGTCATCAACATAGGGGGAGGAAACCGACAATTTATATTCTAGTACACAAATCAACTCTTTTTTCCTGTAATTTATCGTACTTATGGCATAATGGAAGTACGATGGCGCTCTCACTACCAGGTACGATCGCCAGCCATCCATTCGAGACACCGCTTCGCTCCAATTCAGAGTTCGTCTTAAAAAGTTCGGGGGGAAGAAAATCTACACCCCCGACTTTTCGCAGAGTTCAGAGTTCAGAATGCTTGGATCCAGAATATTCTCAGTGGGGGGATTTCTCCTTCCAGGGATAGTGCGGAGCCTACGCCGTCTTCGGATTTCCAGTAGATATTGATTCCAGTTGCAGTCATAGTGTGAGAAAGGGGGAATATCCCCCCGTGTGAAACATTTAGAATAGTGATAGAATCGGTGATTTTTGTTGCCAAGTCTTAAACTTTTTGACTTGAAAATTGCAACCGTAAACTTTGACAGT
>CAKZKB010000587.1 GCA_937121005.1 uncultured cyanobacterium
AGACAACGAAAAAGCCAACGATAACGCCCTGTACGATGGTTTCCCAGTTCCAGGGAACTTGCCAAGTTGTACCTTCGATGGCGGCGAGAACCGAGTCTTTCCCTTTAACAACGCGCTGCCATCCTAAAAAGGCTAGAAAGCCCAAACCGAGGACGATCGCCATGAGAGAAAAGCCGTTAACGATCGCGAGCATAATTAGCGTTGTCTGGGCTGCGGCTTGCGTTTGCGCTTGCAATTGTGCCAAGTCGCGATCGCGATTTTGCACTCGATACAGCCGTTCTAGAGCGAAGGTTTGAAACCAGCCATCTAAATTCTGTTGAAGGGTTGCTTCTGCATCAGATTCGACTTGTGGCGGTTGGCTCCACAATTGCTCTAGCGTCCAAGCGGTTTGTGCTAAACTGGGGGAAATGTTTTCGCGATCGCTCAGATCCGTCCAAGCCGCGATCGCCTCTTCAGTTTTACCTTGCTGGATTTGCAACAAACCAATTCGCAAATCCAAGCGATTTTTTAACTCTTGAAGTTGGGCGATCGACTCGTCAAGCTGTTGCGACTGGGCCAGTTCTGACTCTTCTGCCAACAGATTGGCTGCTTGCTGCGATCGCAGTTCCTCGATTTGGGAAACAGTAGACTGGCGCGACTCCTGATATTGTTCGAGAGAGGATTGAAAAATTTCTTCTCCCAACCAAAGATCGCGCAATTCTTGTAACTGCGGGTCGTCCGTTGGCGGTTGCCAATTGCTGGCTCGCAGGACTAAATTGGTTTGGTAGAGTTCCAAACGACTTTGAATTTGCGGTTGGTTGAGACTCGAAAATAGAGCAATGCCCAACAATAGAGCAATGACGGCGGTGAGGGCAATAAGAATGGTTTGTTTAAAGGTCATGCGCTTGGCAGGTTTACAGATAAAAAAGTCGCGATCGTCAGGGATATTAGATCTAGTAAGCATTCAGATTAACAGAGCCAGGTTCGTTCTTGCCTGAACACTTGCCAGATCCGTGAGAACAGTTATGGTGTTGTAGGGGCGCGTCGCTTTGCTCCAATTCAAAATTCAAAAATGGAAAGTCGTAATGCGCGAGCTCTGAATTGGTGAATTTTGAATTCCTCGTAGAGGTTGGTGAATGCTTCGCTCACTCCCAGGTGCATCAAATTGTATCATCGATCGGATTCGATATGAGTTGGCAGTCGTATCGATCCCAGGATTTGATATAACTGGTCACTGGTCACTGGTAACTGGTCACTGATTTTTATCCTTTCACCGCCTGGGGATGGGAAACTCGTAACAATTGATTGGGGGCGGGAGAGTCGATGGTGACGCGGGTTCCGTCGGGCCAGCGCACTTCCAGACGATCGATCCCGGCGCGATCGCCCAAACCAAAATGGGCTACGGGTTCGTTTTGGCACAAATAACCGCTTCCGGCATCGATGGCCCGAATTTGCCAGCGACCGCCGCTACTGAGGCGACAGATGGCCCCCCGAGCCGGAGCTCCATAGGGGGTCAGGGGCAGCACCCGCAGCCAGTACGGACAGATGTTGGCCGCGCGATACAGGGAGAGGGGACGGGGCCGGCCGTCGCCCCGCGCCACCAGCAGTTCCAAACCGCCATCGCCATCGAAGTCGCCGACCACGGCCCCAGTGCCCCAGTCGTCGGGTTCCCAGGCTTCGCCGATATCCAACTGTCGCCAGGCCCCATCGCGCAACCCGAACAGGCGGTTGGGTTCCCCTTGGTTGTGGAAAAAGAGCTCTTCAATGCCATCGTTGTCGAAGTCGGCCGCAATTACGGTACGGACGTGGGACGATCGCGCCATGTCTTTGGGGGCCACATTGCGAAAATGACCCGTCGCCCCTTGCAAAAACAGGCGATGCAAGCCGTCCCAGTTGGCGCATACCAGGTCGAATTTACCGTCGCCGTCGGCATCGAGTACCGCCACGCCCCGCCCTCTCTGTTCGCTGTCGTCTACTCCCGCTTCGGCGGTTGCGTCTGTAAAGGTTCCGTCGCCATTGTTGCGAAATAGGGTATTGACACCGCGATCGCGAACGATAAAAATATCCATGCTGTCGCTGACCAGGGGTAAAGCCACGATTCCCCCCAAGCCCGACAGGGAGAACAACCCGGCGGCGCGGGCGGTGTTGGCCAGGGTTCCCCAGGGGTCGAGTTCGTAGAGGCAGCCTCGGGTGTCGTCGAGGACGAGAATGCTGTAGCGGCCTTTACCAAAGCGATCCACGCAGACGGCGGAACAGCCGGAAATGCCGTCGATCGCCGACATGGGTTCCCAGGCGCGATCGCGGTACTGAAGCAGGCGATCGCCTTGGCTCTCGAGCAGGTATAATTCTTCTCGACCGTCGCCGTCGATATCGGCCGCGATCGCCCCTAGGGTATCGCGATCGCTTCCCGCCAGTCTCCCTTCGGCAATATCGACAAACTCGCGCCCCGTCCATTTTAAAACTCGGTTGGCCCCAGCGCTAGCGGCCGCCAACAACTCGAACGACCCATCGCCGTCAATATCCGAGACCGCGATCCCGCCGTACATTCGAGTGGGGTTATCGCTCAGCAATTCGCTGCGGTTGACAAACATGGAAGCCCGGCCGTTCGTGAGGAGTCCTTATACCTATGATAGAGTCTCCTCGCGGTTGCGGGGGGAAGGGGCGGCGATTTATTGCGATCGCTCGGGCGATCGCTCATCCGAAATAGTCGATATATTGATATTGTCTGTATACTCTTGCTTGGATGGAGAATCTCCCAAGTAGGGTGGGCAATGCCCACCCTACAGAAACTACCGATAACTAAACATGGTGAATGCTTCGCCCGCCCAAGTGTATCAAATTGTAGATTGATTGACCAGATTTTGTATTATACCATTTCTCAAAAATAGCCCACCTTACTCCTAACCGAATCCTTGCCCATCATCTTTTGACTGAGTAGCCCAAATATCTTCAGCTTCTTTCAAAGATTCAACAGGAAAGTGACATCTCATTATCACTAGCAAATCAATACCAGTAAAAGTTGGAGTGGAGATCTCAATTCTGTTTGCACTGACATATTTAATTGCACTCGAAGGAATCAATAAAGGGGGATAAAAAAAGAGCCATGAAAAATACGAAAGAATTGATTCCGATAAATAGATACCGTCTGAAGATACTCCAATATCTAACCGATACAGTCCTTTTCCAATATTAATAAGTTGGAAATATTCCATGTTTTGAGGACGTGAGCCTCTAGCTAGATAGTGTAAAGACATTGCCATCCATCCATTCGTCAAAGAAGTCAGCAATGAAACACTATATAAAATCAGAATAGTCAAAACCCAATCTGTAGGTATTCTCATGATAGTTTACCGTCTGAATGCTTACTATTATCCTTTATTGGTCAATCTATAAATGAAAATCATCAACGCCAAAAAGAATAAAAAGAACCAAGTTTTTACAAAAACAGCACTTGCGATTGGAGTTCGAGTAAAGTAAAACCCTATATAGAAAATGACTGATAGTGTATAAAGGCAATATGCAAGTAAGTCGGCTAAGTTTGTTATACTTTGCCAACTAACGAATCCCGGACCGTCTTTAAGCGAAATTACAAACAAGACAAGGGAAAATGCAGGCAGCAAAATAATTAAATACGACCAATTTTGGAATAGTTCTGCGGTTGTTAAAGATGTTGCCATCGTCGTTATCTCCAAGATTGTAGTAGTAGGGTGGGCATTGCCCACCCTACAGGAATTAGACCTCTTGTTTCACCTCAGCCAGCAATTCTTCGACTGTCTGTTTGCCATCTTCGTCGATGCTATCCACACCGTATTCGTAAGGCCCCGTCCATAAAAACGGTTCGTCCTCGAAGTTTTCAACCGGTGGCGGCGAAGACGTTTGCCATTCCAATGTCAAGGCTTTCCAGGGGTTAGCGGGGGCTTTCGGGCCGGACATCCAACTCCAGATCGCATTGATAATAAAGGGAATGGTGGAAATGGCCAGCAGAAATGCGCCCACTGTAGAAATGACGTTCACCGTTGTAAACTGGGGATCGTATTGTGCCACTCGTCGCGGCATTCCTTGCAGTCCCAGCCAGTGCATGGGGAAAAAGCAAATGTTGAAACCCACTAAGGTTAAGCCAAAGTGAATGCGTCCCAAGGTTTCATTCATCATGCGGCCGGTAATTTTCGGGAACCAGTGATACATTCCCGCATAGAGTCCGAAGACGCTACCGCCAAACAAAACGTAGTGCAAGTGGGCGACGATAAAATAGGTATCGTGAACGTGAATATCGAAGGGTGCAGAGGCAACCATAATGCCGCTTAAGCCGCCGATCACGAACATTCCCACAAATCCCATGGCGAATAGCATGGCACTGTTGAGGCGAAGTTTTCCGCCCCAAATGGTGGCCAACCAGCTAAAGATTTTGATGCCAGTAGGAACGGCGATCGTCATGGTGGCGATCATAAAGAACATCCGCAACCAACCGGGCGTACCGCTTGTAAACATATGGTGAGCCCAAACCACCAGGCCCAAAAAGCTGATGGCGAGACTGGAATAGGCGATCGCCAAGTAACCAAAAATTGGCTTGCGGGCGTGAACGGGAAGGATTTCGGAAATGAGACCGAAAATCGGCAGAATCATAATATACACTGCCGGGTGGGAGTAGAACCAGAACATATGCTGGTACACGACCGGATTTCCACCCCCTGCCGGGTCGAAAAATGCCGTTCCCGCAATCAAGTCGAAGGCGAGTAAAATCAATGCCCCCGCCAGTACCGGGGTAGACATTAAAATCAGTGCCGAAGTAGCCAGCATTGCCCAACAAAATAGGGGCATATCGGTCAACTTCATATCGGGCAAGCGCATTTTGAGGATGGTGGTCATAAAGTTAACACCGCCCAAGATCGAAGAGGTTCCGAGCAACAACACGCTCAGAATCCAAATCATCTCGCTGGCTTTCCCCACATTCAGGCTCAAGGGCGGGTAGGATGTCCAACCCGCACCGGGTGCGCCGACAAAGAAGCTACTGAGAAGCAAGATTCCGCCGGGGGGAATCAGCCAAAAGGCGATCGCGTTCAGCTTCGGAAAGGCCATATCCCTGGCCCCGATTAAAAGCGGGATCAAATAGTTACCAAATGCCCCCGATCCGGCGGGGACGATCCACAGGAAAATCATCACTGTGGCGTGGAGGGTAAACATCCCGTTATAGGTTTCGCCGCCGAGAAAATCGGCATCGGGTGTGGCGAGTTCGGCCCGCACTAAGGAAGCCATCACCCCACCAATGAGATAAAAGACGAAGGTGGTGACGAAGTATTGAATGCCGATGACTTTATGATCGGTACTGAAGCCGAAATATTTGCGCCACTCGGGTGGGCTTTTTACGTCTGGAAGGTTTTCTTCTGCTGTGGTGGCAGTCATTTCAATTTTGGATTTTGGATTTCGGATTTTGGATTTCGGATTTGTACTCTAGATTGGCAGCTTGTCGGACGGGTCAACGCCGTTGACCCCTACAGTTTAATGGTGGTGGTGTAACTGGTGCAGAACTTGGGGGGAAACGTCCATGTCTTTGGCGTGGGCGGCTAGACGATCGCGATCGTCCATAGCGGCCACGGTTTCGGTGGGGGTTCCGGCGGCGACTTGGCTTTCGACCCAGGCTTGGTAGTCTTCAGCCGACTCGACGACAATTTGCGATCGCATGGCCCCGTGATACGCACCGCACAGTTCCGCACAGACGATCGGATAGGTTCCTTCCAGGGTGGGTTTGAACCGCATTTGGGTCGGCTGGCCGGGAATGGCATCTTGTTTGAGGCGAAACTCGGGGATCCAGAAGGCGTGGATCACGTCGGCGGCGGTGATGTTCAGTTGTACGTCTTCGTTGACGGGGACGTGGAGTTCTCCAGTCACGATCCCGCTATCGGGATAGGTGAAGATCCAGGCGAACTGCAAGCCGTTGA
>CAKZKB010000588.1 GCA_937121005.1 uncultured cyanobacterium
AGAAGGGCCGCGATCCCAAAAAAAACGGTATTGACTGCAACTGCAAGCAGCCAAGGGTTAACAGAAGCGATCGTTGCTGAAATTGAGTTTAATTCCATCAAGTTTTGATGCCTCCAAAAATGGCCGTACCGAAATACTTCCAAGGGACGCAAACTGCCTCGAACCCGGCGCGATCGAGCATTTCTAAATGTGCGGTCACAGTGGCTAGGCGATCGGGGCCGGAATAGCCTTGGGGGACGCTGTTACCAATTTTAGCACGAACTTCCTCGATGGTTTTACCTCGTTCTTTGGCTCGAGTTTCGCGCAAGGCGGTATAAACCTTTGCCAAGTGTTCCGACTCCATTTCCACTGGATCGCCATTCCAGAAACAGCCACCAGATGGCAAGCGATCGCCCACCCAAGCGAACAATTTCGCCTTCATTTCGTCTTCTAAGTGGTGAATTGCCAGGGAAGAAACGCAGGCATCAAAGGGTTGAGAAATGGCATCGGGAAGCGAGTCAGAAACGGCTAGTTCGCCGAAGTCCGCTTGCAAGCAAGAAAAGCGATCGCCGTATCCCCATTTTTTCATTTTCGCGATCGCTACTGCTAGCATTCGCGGCGAATAGTCCACCGCTACCACGCGCAAATGGGGATAGGTTCGTAACAGTTTTAGGCTCAGTTCTCCCGTCCCGCAACCCAAGTTGAGAACCGTGCGACTTTCCGCCGGGACGCAACGGACGATCGTCTCTAGCAGTTCGTCGTATTTCGGCAGCAGTTCGCGAATTCCCGTATCGAATTCATCGGTATTGGCAAAAACTTCTCCAGGGAAAATGTCGGTTTGGGGCATGGTTCGATCGGATTTGACAATAGGGACTTAATGTGGATTTGCGATCGTTTTAAGCTCGATTGATTTACATTTCTCTTTGTTAACTTAAGTGTCATACATCAGGGGAGGCTCCCGCCTCCAAAATACCATGAGGCAGAGCCAGAGGAACGAGGAACTACAACTTGTCGATCGCCTCCTGCAACTCCTGCACCTTCTCCTCGTCCCCCAACTCCCGATAATCCGACTGTGCTTGTCGATACCAGTCGATCGCCGCTTCATTTTCTTCCAAACCGGCCAGCACCACTCCCAAACTAGCACGAGTGCTGGCACGCACCGCAACGCGATCGCCAACAAACTCCATCGCTTGCAAATAGGCTTCTTGCGCCTCCCGATACAATCCCACCTCTCGATACAAATCTCCTAACAATTCAAACATGGCCGGATTTGGGGGAGCCGTTGACAGCCACGTTCGCAACAACGCGATCGCTTCGCCATAGAGATCGTGCGTGCGAGAGAGATGCACAGTTGCCAGCACCGTTCCCTCCCCAGTCAAAGACGATTCGCCCTGCAAGCGCTCGATCTCGGCTCGAACGTGCGCCTCCGTATCGCGATCTAAAACCGAAAAGTCGTTTTCCTGGGAAACAGTCAGCGTGCGATCGCCTTGATAGGCTGTAATATCGACCCTATAGGCCCGGCCGGGCACCAAAACGTCGTCGTAGGCAACCTCCGGCTCCTCAGTTTCCACAACCCAATCTGCCATGGGATAGGGGGGATCGATCTCGATGCGATACCGGGTTGCACCTGGAATCGGGTTCCAACGCAACTGCAACGGCGTATTGCTGGTAACAATGGTGGTTTCGGGCGGATAAATGAGGTATAGCGTTGCCGGATCCACCTGACCGCGAATAAAACCCGAGCCGGAGGCGCTCCCAGTCGTCGAGGTCGGGCAGCCATCGGAAACCGCCAATTCTCCCGGAGAAGCTCGCCAAATCGAGAGATTGTCGCATAAAACCGTCACCCAGCCGCCGGGAGCCACGCGCAGGCGATCGTCGGGCGCGAGGGTATCGCCCGGATAGGCCCGCCGATAGCCGCCCCCCCAGCGATGGCGAATTTCGACCCTACCCCCAACATCGGAAATAAAATGCAGCCCGTCTCGGGCTGAACTCGGAGCGGGGGCGAGCAGGGCGATCGTCCCCGCCAAAAGCATCCACAGAAAGCGAAAACCAAGTTTCATTCGATCGCTCATGGTGTCGTTGTCGTGCAAGTTTGTCCAGTCGCTTCTAGCTTTTGGTGAGCCAAATGCAACCACTCATCGTCGTCGGGGTTCAGTCGCGATCCCAACCGACAACATTGTAGCCACATTTCCACAGAATTGGGTTGTTCTTGTCGATCGAGAACTTGAGCCAGCAAACAGTAAGCTGCCCCTTGATTGGTAATTTTGTCGGTGGTATCGGGATGGCTGGCAATTCCGATCGCCGCTCGCAATGTGGGTTCGGCTTCGCGATCGCGTCCCTGCTCGAATCTGGCCCATCCTAAATTTTTAAGCAAACTATATCGCACTTGAGGCAAGCTGTTTTCTTCGCGGACTTTTATCAAGCCTCGCTCCAAAAGTGCCACTGCTTCTGAGTAGTTTTCTTGGATAATTAAAAGGCGGCCGAGATTGTTGTAGGCTTCGGGTAATTCTCCGAGGGCTAGGCGGTAATGGGTTTCGGCCTCGCCGTATTCTTGCAAGTCTTCGTACAAGTTGGCTAAGTGAAAATGGGCTTTGGCGTTG
>CAKZKB010000589.1 GCA_937121005.1 uncultured cyanobacterium
TACCAAAAGATCGCTTAATCACAGGCGATGTTGTGCGAATTCAAGGATTGCACTCTCTACGCTTAACTGACCTTACTTCCATACCTCCTCTCCACCAACCATTTACATTTTCCATCGACTTACTGACCACAACAGCAAATCCTTACACCTCCGAGCAAATTCTCGACAAATTTACCGCTCCTAGCCATACGGGAGTTTTGCCTATGTATTATGGAGATGATGTCATCGTCTCTTCTGCAAAACTCGAACTCAAAACGACTCCCGAACCTTCTTTCCTGTTTGGATTGTTGGGAATCAGTGTTTTAGGTGTTCTGAAACGGCAAATTAAGTAAGCAACACAGTAGGGGCGATTCGCGAATCGCCTCTACTCATGTTAAGATCGTACCGAGATACAACTGTTCGATCGCGATTTCTAAGCCAATACTTTGCAAACTAAGTTGTATTACGCACCGATGATGGTGTAGAATTTATTCTAGCCGAAATTGATGGCATTACGGACGCGATCGCGCCCGTCAAACGCAAACCGATTCGGCAGCAGAAGCCCGCAAACGGTATCGAACTGGCATTACATTATCGGGCTGCCGTGATGGTGAATTAAATACCATTTATCGCCCAGGCGCTCGAAAATATTGGTTGCCATCGATCGCGCTTTTACCTGTCGGCCGCGACTGACTTGCATCACTTCTTCAACTAACACCACGTAAGCGAGATCGCCATTCTCCTGCACCGAAACAATCTCCGTCTCGATTTCGAGATAGTTGGTGGCTCGGAAAATCTGCACCCAAGAATTGCGAATTGCTTTCCATCCTTTCAGGCTCGATCGTCCCGGATGAACGCACAGCGTATCCGTTCCTTGCGAGCAGATTTGCTCCATGGCATCGATATCTTTTTTCTCGAATGCTCGATAAAATGCTTGGTTGGCGGCTAAAATCGAGTGGGTTTCGCTCATAATGCTCCCGAAACGAAGGGACGATCGCCTATCCATTATAGAATTTTCGGCCATCGCTGCATGACGGTTGCCCGCAGGCGGTTACAGTTTTGGAAACACCAGCGCGATCGCCCCTAGACCGATGCTAGATTCAGACTAATCGCGCCTCGAGCTAGCGCGTTCCTTCAGTTCCAGCCCAGTTTCGTGCCGGAGACTGGGCTTTTCTCCCTCATTCTCAAAAATACGAACTCCGATGAAACGCTTTGTCGCCAGCCTGCTGCTTGCTAGTTCCGTTCTCTCTCCCCTCATGCCCGCGATCGCCGTTGCCCAGACGGATGACGATCTGTCCTATCGATTTTACGACGGCGAGGTGCCCTTGCGAGTCCGCCGCGATGCGGTTGCTGTCAACTTCCGCACCACTCCCGGCGGTACGCGCAGCCTCGGCCCCGATCCCTACGTGCGCTTGCAGCGATCGCTGTCTGGAGAAGGGGGAACGCGGGGCGGATCTGCCGCACCGGGCACCGCCGAAGTCACTCCCCTCGGCGAGAGTTTCGCCATCGTTTCGGGACTCGCCGCCACCGAAGGGGACGATCCCCTACGCCAGTGGTTGCGCCAACAGTCTTACGTCGAAGATACTCTACCCGTCTTAGAAGTTGCCGACGCAGAAGAACAGACGACCCTGGTTCTACCTAATGAAATTCTACTCACCGTCGAGTCCAACCTCTCCGAGAGCCAACTGCAAATTCTCCTCAACCGCAACAACTTAGAGATTATTCGTCCCCTCGAATTTAGCAATAATCGTTATTTAGTGCGATCGACCGCCGTTAGTGGTTTGGAAGTCCTCAATGTCGCCAACACCCTCAACGGCGTGGTGGGGGTCAGTTCCTCGGTGCCCAACTTCGTGCAGTCGGTGCCCTATCGCGTCCAGGGGGCCTCTGGAACCGGAAGTGCAGAAATTCCCAACGCCTTAAACCGCTTGCAAGAGACGATCGCCTCCCTTCCCCAACCCGATGACTCCCCCTACGAAGCCGGGTTGTTGCCCTTGGCGTGGCATCTCGATACCCGTCCCCAACGGGGTAACTTCCAAAATCGTACCGACGTGCGGGCGATCGAAGCATGGCAAGATAGCAACGGCGGCGACAGTGTAGTTGTCGCTGTCATTGACAGCCTCATTCAGTGGGATCATCCCGATCTGATTGGCAACCTCCACACAGTGAACCATCCCGATGCGTTTCCTGGAGAGACGCACGGTTGGGACTTTACCAGTGGTTACAACTGCAACGACGGCCGCTGCGTCGTCGGCGATCCCGATACGCGCCTGGAGGAGTCGGAACTGGCACGATTGCGGACCTTGTTTCAGGACTCGTTCCGACTGTCGGATGAAGAAATTCTCACCCAGTACGGCTTTATTCCGGCAACCGGGAGCACTGACAGCGAACGGGCCCGATCGATCCGCGATGCCATGCGGGGGACGATCGCGGCTGAATTTCACGGTACTTGGTCGGCCGGGGTGATTTCGGCCCGCCCCGCAGAAGAGTTGGGGACGATCGGTGTTGCCCCCAACGCTGAAATCCTGCCCGTGCGCGTGTTTGGCCTCGGTGGAGCCATCAGCGCCAGCAATCTGATCGAGGCCATCGGTTACGCCGCCTCTCGCGATGTCGATGTCATCAACATGAGTTTAGGCGGCTTGCGGGTCGATCGCGCTTTGGCCGAAAGCATTTTTGCCGTCCTCGACGAGTACCCCGATTTGGTGATTGTCGCTTCGGCGGGCAACTCCGATCTCGATGGCGTGTCCTTCCCGGCGGCACTTCCAGGGGTGATTTCGGTCGGCGCAACGGATATGGACGGCCGGCGCACGTTTTACAGCAGCTACGGCGGCCGTTTGGATTTAGTCGCACCAGGGGGCGACACCACCTTCTCCAACCGAGGCGGCATCGTCACCACTGGGGGCACCTGGGTCGATGGCTTCTGGCGCGGTATTTCGGTTCCCGACTACAGTTGGGGTCTGGCATTGGATCCGCGCGGTCAGTACGTTTCAGTGCAAGGAACCTCGTTTTCGGCCCCCGTTGTCTCTGGGGTGGTGGCGTTGATGAAAGGGGAAAATCAAGACCTCGATCGCGAGGAGACGATGGAAATTCTCGCCGAAACCGCCACCTACGAGGGGTTAGAACTTTCCGACAGCGATCGTAATCGCTATCGCTTGCAAGAAAGTCTCGGTTTCACCCAACAAGAAGATCGCCTTTCGGGGGTGTTTCCCTTACCCGAACCCGTTTCGCCGGAACAATACTTTTTCGGTCGCGGTTTAGTGGATGCTGCGGCTGCTGTCCGCGAAGCAAAATAGTTTCGTCTTAAAGCCCCTCTCCCCTCCGGAGAAGGGCTTGGGGTGAGGGTAATTTCATGGCTGTCGAACTCAGGTTTCGGCAAGCGGTTCTCGATCGCACTCGAAAGACACGAACCGCTTGCTGAAATGTACCTACCTCTTCGCTACAATGAAAAACTGTAGAAGTACGCGAACGACAGACGATCGCGACGGAATTGCCCAAAGGAGACACGATGGTACAAACACCGATCCCAAATAAAGTTACCCCATTTCGGGACAAACTGCAAGCTCCCCTCAGCAAGCGCCAAATTACTACCCTACAAATCAATTTAGGTAAAGTATGCAACCTCGCTTGCACCCACTGTCACGTGGAAGCGGGGCCTAAGCGTACCGAACAATTGTCGCCGGAAGTGCGCGATCGCCTCATTGAAATTATCGATCGCTTCCCCCAAATTCAAACTGTCGATCTCACGGGTGGGGCACCGGAAATGAACTTCGGTTTCGAGGCGATCGTCCTGGCAGCAACGAAGGCCAAAAAAGAAGTTATCGTGCGTTCCAATTTAACCATCTATTTCGTACCGGGATACGAATTTCTACCCGAATTTTGCGCTCGCAACCGCGTCCGTATTGTAGCTTCTCTCCCCTGCTATCTCGCCGATAATGTCGATAAAATGCGCGGGAATGGTGTTTTTGACGACTCGGTTAAAGCGTTGCAATGGCTCAACTCTTTAGGTTATGGTAACGATCCAAATTTAGTTTTAGATCTGGTGTACAATCCTCCCCTTCCTACGTCGCCAGAGCGATTTTCTTTACCTCCGCAGCAAGCCCAACTCGAAGCCGCTTATAAAGCGCATTTAGGGCAACAGTTCGGAATTCAATTTAACCATCTGTTGACGATTACGAATCTCCCCATCGGACGCACGAAACAGTTACTCGATCGCCTCCAACTGCGCCAAAGCTATACACAATTCCTCGAAGACAATTACAACACCAGCACGGTCGAAAACCTGATGTGTCGCGACGAACTTTCAGTAGACTATCGCGGCTATATCTACGATTGCGATTTCAATCAAATGGAAGATATCCCGGCAAAAACCCGAGACGGAGAGGTATTAACCGTTGCTAAATTGCTAGAGTGGGGCAGTTTAGACCTCATCGACGAAGTTGCCACCGCCTCCTATTGTTACGGCTGTACCGCCGGATCGGGATCGAGTTGTGGGGGTGCATTACTTGAAGAAAAATGAACGGAAAATTCCCTCTTGAGAAGCTCGTCAAGACCTTAATACTGAAGACCGGGAGTTGATTATGGAACTGTCACCGAACAAGGTATGCAGCGAGAGATTCAGCAAAAAAAAACGGTAAGTATTCAGGTGGTACAGAGAAACCCGGTTTCTGAATCGTAGCACAACAGATGTCGAGATTTTAGAGAAACCCGATCGCCTGTCTGGAGAAGATGTTCTACCCGGTTTTACCCTAGAATTGCGGCGGATCTGGTAGGCGATCGTCAATTGTGGAACCCTGATGTAGACTGGCTTCTGTAGCAGCCGTGATTGGTTTTCAAGTACAGTTGATATTACTTCAAACAGTTGATTAAGCATCATGAGTTGGTTAAAACATCATACACAAAGTGAAGCCTATGCAAGCCAAGCAGAAGCGTTATTCAGGAATCGGCAGTTCGATCGGGCTACTGAACTTTACCGTTTAGCTGCGGATGCAGAAGTAAAGGCACTGGAAAACCTCGATTCTAGCAAAATAAGAACAATTGGCATAACAGCAGTTAGTGCTGCTTCTCTGTATTTTAAAGCTCGGGATTTTCTACAAGCAAGGAAAACTGCTCACCAATGGCTATCTACCGATCTTCTTCCTACTTTTGCAGTGGAAGAGTTAGAGGACTTAGTGCAAGTAATTCGATATGAGGAGTCTCGTATAAAGTCAGGTATCCAATGAGTGATGTTTTCCCCATTAAGCTAGCGCTATAATGGGAGCTTCCCTGCTATAATTAAAGGTTGTCCTCGCACTCTGCACTCATGCCCAGTTCGACTTACGAAGCCAAAACCCAACAAATCGCCCGAGATTTACTTTCTGCCACGCGCGAGAAACGCTCGTTCTTTGCCCAAATGCGCGATAAAATGCGTTGGGACGATAAATTGCTCGATTGGGCCATGAGCAATCCAGGTTTGCGAGTGCAGTTATTTCGGTTCATCGACTGCTTGCCCGCACTGCAAAGCAAAGCCGAAGTCGCTCGCCACCTGCAAGAGTATTTAACAGCAGAAGAGGTGGAACTTCCTGATGCGCTGAAAAAGCTGATTGGTTTCAGTGGAGACGACTCAGTTACCGGACAAGTGGCTGCCACAACCGTATCGACGGCCGTAGAAACACTGGCGCGAAAATATATTTCTGGCGAGACGCTGAAACAGTCCATCGGCACGATCGAGCGGTTACGAAAGCAGAAACAAGCCTTTACCCTGGATTTACTCGGGGAAGCAGTGATTACGGAAGCTGAAGCACAAGCCTACCTCGATCGCTATCTAGAATTGATGTCGGTGCTAACATCAGAAGCGAAAAACTGGCAGACGATTTCGCAAATTGACGAAGCCGACGGGGAAACTTTGGAGAAGGTGCAAGTGTCGGTGAAACTGACAGCATTCTATTCTCAATTCGATCCCCTCGATGTCGCCGGAAGCGAGGCGCGGGTCAGCGATCGCGTTCGCACGCTACTCCGCCACGCCAAAGAAGTGGGTGCAGCCGTCCACTTCGACATGGAACAGTATGAATATAAAGACCTGACTCTGGCGATTCTGAAGAAAATTTTAACCGAGGACGAGTTCCGCGATCGCCGCGATGTCGGTGTCACCCTGCAAGCCTATTTACGCGACAGCTACGCAGATTTACAAAACTTAATTACCTGGGCCAAACAGCGCGGCACACCCCTGACGGTACGCTTGGTTAAAGGCGCGTACTGGGACCAGGAAACGATTATTTCTCAGCAAAATCGCTGGAAACAACCCGTATATAACGATAAAGCGGCGACAGATGCCAATTTCGAGCGCATGACGCAGCTTTTGTTGGAAAATCACGACTTTTTGTATGCTGCCATCGGTAGCCACAACGTGCGATCGCAAGCATTGGCGATCGCCGTCGCCGAAACCCTGCAAGTGCCCCGCCGGGCCTTCGAGATGCAGGTGTTGTACGGAATGGGTGATAAACTAGCAACAGCCCTAACCGAGCGCGGTCATCGGGTTCGTATCTACTGTCCCTACGGGGAGTTGCTTCCTGGCATGGCGTACCTGATTCGTCGCCTGCTAGAGAACACCGCCAACAGTTCCTTCCTGCGTCAGAGTCTCGAAGATCGACCAGTTGAGGAATTGTTGGCCCCTCCGTCGGGAGACGACACCTCCCAACTTCCCATTCCGGCGGCGCAATTTGAGAATGCTAGCGATACGGACTTCGCCGAAGCGAAATTGCGGGATAAAGCATTGCAAGCCATTTCTGAGGTTCGCAACTCTCTAGGGAAAACCTATCTCCCTTTAATTAATGGCGAGTTTGCAGACACCGAAAGCAAGTTTGAGTCGCTGAACCCCTCGAACCCGAGTGAAGTTGTGGGGACGATCGGTTTGATGTCGATCGAACAGGCAGATAGCGCGATCGCGGCCGCAAAAGCAGCATTTCGCGGTTGGAAAAATACCCCTGCAAAAGAACGCGCCAACATTCTCCGCAAGGCGGCGCAACTAATGGAAGAACGCCGCTACGAACTCTGTGCGTGGATGTTGCTAGAAGTGGGGAAACCCTTGCGCCAATGCGATCCGGAAGTCTCCGAAGCCATCGATTTTTGTAACTACTACGCCGACGAAATGGAACGTCTCGACGGTGGCTATAATTACGACATTGCTGGGGAAACCGATCGCTATCACTACCAACCTCGGGGCATTTCGGTCGTCATTTCTCCCTGGAATTTCCCCTTGGCGATCCCGACAGGAATGACAGTGGCTTCTTTGGTGACGGGGAACTGTACGCTACTCAAACCCGCCGAAGTGTCCAGCGTTATCGCCTCTAAAATTGCCGAAATTCTCGTCGAGGCTGGCATCCCTAAAGGCGTGTTTCAATTCATTCCCTGTAAGGGATCGACGGTGGGATCTCATTTGGTCAAACATCCCGACGTACACATGATAACCTTTACCGGATCCCAGGAGGTCGGCTGCCAAATTTATCGCGACGCGGCGACGTTGCAACCGGGACAAAAACACCTGAAGCGAGTCATCGCAGAAATGGGGGGCAAAAATGCGATTATCGTCGATGAGAGTGCCGATCTCGATCGCGCTGTTGCCGATGTCGTCGCTTCTGCCTTCGGGTATAGCGGTCAAAAATGCTCTGCTTGTTCTCGCGCCATCGTCATCGAATCGGTGTACGATGCCTTTGTGAATCGGTTAGTGGAAGCCACGCGATCGCTCAATGTTGGCGATGCGTCCAAACCCAGCACCCAAGTCGGCCCGGTGATTGATGCTAAGGCCCGCGATCGCATTCGCGAATACATTGAGAAAGGCAAAGAAGAGGCGACTCTCGCCATTGAAATGCCATCGCCAGAACCGGGATATTTTGTCGGCCCCACTGTGTTTGCAGATGTAAAACCGGAGGCGACGATCGCGCAAGAAGAAATTTTTGGCCCGGTTTTAGCGGTCATCAAAGTGGCAAACTTCGATGAAGCATTGGAAGTCGCCAACGGAACCAACTACGGTTTGACGGGTGGCTTGCATTCGCGGACTCCTTCCCATATCGATCGCGCTAAAGTCGAGTTTGAAGTAGGAAATTTGTATATCAACCGGGGAATTACTGGCGCGATCGTTTCTCGCCAACCCTTCGGCGGTTTCAAACTGTCGGGTGTCGGATCGAAAGCCGGCGGCCCGGATTATTTGTTGCAGTTTCTCGAACCGCGAACGATAACGGAAAACATTCAGCGTCAAGGCTTTGCGCCGATCGCGGGTGTGGATTAGTTGACGCGGGGAAGCACTAGCCTGTAAAATAACACAAGTTACTCTAGTGCTTCCTTCCGTCGCTTGCTCTGTGGTATCACTTGGGGTAAGACCATGAAACTTCAACGCTTAGAAGTTCGTAACTTTAGGTCGATAGAGAGCGAAATTCTCGATTTGGGTCGAGATAACGTCGTGCTGGTGGGAAAAGACGCACAAAGAAAAAAAGCGATTTTAGAAGCTGCGGCGATCGCTGTAGGTAGTTTGTTCTTTCATTTTCGAGATGTGAATTCGCGAAATATACGTCCGAGCGATGTTCGACAAGTAGAGAACGAAAAACAGTATCCCGTCGTTATCGCTTGCGAAGCTCAATACAGCGATCGTCACCTGCAATGGACGCGATCGCTGGAAAAGGAAGGCGGTGGAACCACAATAAAACAAGCCAGTGAGATCGTTCATCTATCTAAGGAAATTCAAGATAGAGTCATGGGTGGAGATTCCCTTATTTTACCCGCGATCGCCTATTACAATCTAGAAAATATACAAAAAAAACATTCAAATATAAAAGCGACCCGACCCAAGTCAAGAATATTGGGAAACGCTTGTTGGTTTGACGCAAAATTAAACAACCGTTATCTCTGGGAGTGGTTTAAAATCATGGAACTCATTCAGAGGCAAAACGGAGTGCCAAGGAAAACGTTTATCGCCGTTCAGTCGGCCATTCAAAACTACGATCGGCACATAGAAAACATCTATTTTGACTTACACGAAGATAAGTTAAAAGTCAAGGAAACAGGCAAAGGCGATCGCGAACTGGGAACAGAAGAACGCGATCGGTTCTTGTGCTTAGTCGCCGATCTTGCCTATCGCTTAGCTGTTCTCAACCCGCAACTAGAGTCCGACGTAGTTCGATTATCGCCGGGAATTATCTTAATTGACAATATGAATACTGTTTTCAGTCAAAATGAACTCTTAGTAAAATTGATGCAACTAACAAACATATTTACAAACGTACAATTTGTGATGTCATCCGATTTTTCTCTGCCTGTGCTAGAATTAGAAACGGACATTAAGTTTCGGATGGTTGATTGTAGTTCTGGCGAATACGCTAAAGCTGCATAACAGTTAAACAGTTAATGGGAATTACTTGGCAAGGAGATAAAAATGAAAATCGATTCAATTAAAATCCTTAATTTCAAATCTTTTGAAGACAAAGAGGTTTCATTTTCAAGTCAATTCAATCTAGTTATCGGAGATAATGGCAAAGGTAAAACAGCTTTGCTCGATGCTGTAGCAGTTGGATTGAGTGGCTTGTTAGAAAATATTAACGAGGATGGATCGGATTACTCGATTCAAAATGATTGGGTGCGTGTCTGTAACAATCCCCTGGGGGAAGAGAAAGATATTACTCGTAAATATCCAGTCACAATTGAATGTTACGGATACTGGAAGGAAGAACGATTTGACTGGAGTCAAGTCAAAAATGGAAAAAATAAATTGAATAATTCTCTGCCTCAGTTTTTTCAGATCGATGCGACCAATAATTCTGATGGCGATCTTCCCTTATTCGTATATTATAGCACGGATCGTCTTTGGAAAAAAACATCTTCCCAGCCTAACACAAAAGAAGATTTAAATTGGCGGAACCGAGGCTACAAAAATTGCTTCGATCCCGATTCTAGTTTGTCCGCTCTTCAAACTTGGCTCGAATATGAAAAACAGGAGGAATTAACAGCAGGAGTAAAATCAGATCGGCTAGAAGTTGTTGAGTCTGCCCTCGATCGCTGTATGAAAGAAGAGCAGTGGCAACAAATAACCTATTTATTTGAACGAGAGGAAGTTTGTGCGGAATTTACAGATGGCAGGATTTTACCTATCCGAATGCTGAGCGATGGGGTTCGCAATATGCTCGCTATGGTAGCAGATATCGCTCGGCGTACCGCACTTTTAAATCCCCATTTAGGGATTAATGCGGCTCTCGAAACATCTGGAGTCGTACTTATCGATGAAATCGATCTTCACCTTCACCCTACATGGCAACGACGAGTCGTAGAAGATTTGCATCGCACTTTTCCCAACCTTCAGTTTGTGGCGACAACCCATTCTCCATTTATTATTCAGTCTCTCGAAGCTGTTAAAGAGGCAAGTTTAATCAATCTTGACTCAGACGAACGTGATTTTACTGACAAAAGCATTGAAGAAATTGCGGAATACGTGCAAGGTGTTCCTGATGTTGAACGGAGCCAACATTACCAGAACATGAAAGAGACAGCCAAAGAATACTATCGACTGATCCAGGAATCCAAAGGAGCCGATCCAGAAAAAATTCAGGAAACCAAGGCTAAATTGGACGAACTTATGATACCTTATTATCGTAACCCGGCTTATGCTACTTTTTTGGAAATGAAGCGTGAAGCTGCTGGACTAGGAGAAGAAGAATGAGACCAGTCAATCGAGGCCATCGTCCACTGAATAAGAAGACAGGACAATCCCTTGTCTTTAAAAACTATCGAAAGTATAGCCCTTACTTAAAAAGGAGCTTGGGAACGTACTGTTCTTTTTGTGAAAGAAGGATAAGCGATGGAATAGCTATAGAACATATTCAATCCAAAGATATTTATCCCGAACTCATATGCGAGTGGGATAACTTCTTGTTATCCTGTCGAAACTGTAACTCAACCAAAGGCCAAAATGACTGTTTAAACGATTGTTACTGGCCCGATCGAGATAACACTGCTGCTCTATTTGATTATCAATTTGGAGGAATAATAAAGCCCAAAGATTCTTTAACTCAACAACAAAAGGAAAAAGCAGAACGAACATTGAAACTTACTGGATTAAATCGAGGGCCAGGCAACGATCGAGATCTACGATGGGCAGATCGCATTGAATTTTTTGGTATTGCGATAGATTCACTTGAAACTCTACATGAAAATCCTACAGACCGACAGCGAAAACGTACTATTAAGCAAGCACTAGGAACTGGTTGTTGGTCAATTTGGATGACCGTTTTTCGAGACGAACCCGATATGTTAAAGCGTTTCATTGAGGCTTTTCCTGGAACGCGGAAAGAGTGCTTTGACGATCGCGGTCAACCACTTCCATTGTTTGACCCAGACCCAGAAGTACAGGACGAGACTCTATCTCCTGAAACTAGAACCCAAGAGCCAGAAAAGATTGATGTTATTGTTAGCAATCCACCTTACTTTAAAGACAATCCTTCGTTACGTCAAATTCCACGTTACGAACCTGCGGAGGTACTACCAGTCAATCGCGAAACCTCTATCTTGGATTGGTTGTTAGCAAGCGGACGTTTAATTCCTCGCGATGATGAAGAGAGTTCTATAGTTTCGGAAGAAGAAGATCTAGATGTTTTAGAAGAAGATTTTTTAGAAGATGATGAGATCTCCTAAAGTACAACTTGCGATCGTCTCCGAAACTTCAGATGTCCTTCTCAATCTTTTTTCTTGGGATTAGTACGCCGCACGATCCAATAGCTAATCGACAAAGCGAGAACGGCGGCGGATAAACCGATGACGTTGAGTCCGGGGGTTTTACTGAGGTCGAGAATAATGATTTTTCGGGCCACCGCTGTCAGAGACGTGACGACGACTAATTCAATTTGGACGACGTGATTTTGTAGGTATCCGGTAATATTTTCTAAGAGTTCTAAGGCGATGAGAATGTTGAGAAACCAACCAAAGATCGTAAACATAATTTCTTTAGTCGGCACTTGACTGTCTTGGAATAAAGTTCCTGACAATACCACCAGCAACTCGACAGTGGTGACGAGAATCACAGCCAT
>CAKZKB010000590.1 GCA_937121005.1 uncultured cyanobacterium
ACATTTAACAATTTTTCGTGCTATCGTAGCAATACGATCGCCCCCTGGGGTGGAGAAAAACCGATGCTGTTCGGACAACAGTTTACCATTGAGACTCCCTTTTGCGAAGCCGTCGTTCGCCAACGGTTGCTCGATGTCGTCGAACCGCGTCAAGCCATGCGTTGGGGATGGAATGCGCCAGCCAAACCCTATCAAGGCGAAGTGGGCGATCGCGCCTTTCAAATCTCGAGAATTATTGGCTATCGCAACTCCTTTTTACCTCAGATCGAAGGACGAATTTACCCGCAAGATATAGGGTGCAAAATTGATATCGAAATGAAACTGCATCCGCTCGTTCTCGGTTTCATGTTATTTTGGCTGAGTATGGTGGGACAAATTGCCATGATATCTTTAATTGCTGCTCTGGCCGAACCCCAATTCGATCCGACGTTGTTAGTCCCTATCGGAATGTTTGCGTTTGGTTGTATTTTACCCTTAGTCGGATTTTTACCACAAGCGCGATCGTCGCGAGAATTTTTAACCGATCTGCTAACCCCGTAAGAAACTCAAGATCGATCGCTCCCTTACGGTAACTCGCGAACGCACACTTGCGCCTCTAGAATCAGACGATCGCCCTCAAACGTCCAACCATCAACCTTGAGTTCCATTCCTTCTAAATTCAGGTGTTGGAGGTTGGCGATCGCCGTCAATTGGGTCGCGAGATCCGAGAGGGTTTCAGCATCGCCGCGTTCGTTTTTCGGGGTAAAAACAATGCCTTGGCGGAGGGTGGGAACAGCACTCAATTCCACTGAATCTCGGGACGATCGCGCTTTGATGTCAATGCGATCGCCTGGGGAAAAAGAACAGCCAACCTCGTTAAAACCGCGATCGCTCAGTGTCATTTCGATGTCTTTTTCGGTTAAAATAATCCGAGCGCGACCCCGGCCGGGATGGGTTAAATCCACATTTCCGACTAATGCTTTCAGGCGATCGAGGGTCAGTTCGCCAATGCTAATATCGAGAACTTCCACAGGCTGACCCGATCGCGATCGTACCCCTTCGCCTTCGATTTCAACGCCTTCGATTTTGCCTTCTAGCAACCCTTCCGCACTCAGATCGACGCGCACATCTAAATTTTGTGCCCCATCAATTTGTTCGGAAATAGCCTCTCGAACCAGACCGCTAACGACTCCAATGTCGGTGTTTTGGTCTTCGTTTTTCATGGTTTTGTACCTTTTGGATGTGGATGTATCGTTCGCGATCGCCTGCCAGATTCAATGAACAATGAGCAATGAGCAATGAACAATAGCTTTGACTGAAGTTGGAAACTTAACGCATTCATATCTAGAGTGAGATTGAAATAAACTTGGAGGTAGGAATCCAAATCGCTAACCTTGAGATATAGCAGAGTGAAATGAGTTGCACCGATTCCCCTACGGAGACGCTTCGCGAACGCCAATCCTGGAAGCCTGATAGACTAGCTTCTGCCTAGGAGGATAGCAAGGCTGAGTTCACTTTGCTATAGCAATAATTTGAAGCCCCCAAACCCAAAAAGGCCAGCTTGTATTTCCATCGTTCGTAGAGAGATCGACCGTTAAGGTAAACGAGCGTCATTGTTCGTTGGAAAGGATTCAGGTATGCTGGGCTAAACGGGTGTAGAAACCCGGTTTCTCGCTTATAGACGGACAAAATTCCAGTTTTTCCCTTCAGAAACCGGGTTTCTCTGTATTGTTCATTGTTCATTGTTCGTTGCTCATTGAAACTACTTCAATCGTCCCGATCGCAAAATACTGACAATCAGCCAAATTCCTAACAAACTCGCCGCCCAAAATAGGATGTTGCTCACCCAAAATGGCTGCGCCGTCGGTTCGCGAGAAAAGACGATCGCCGCCCCCATAATTAATGACCCTACCACTATACTAAACGATAAGCGGTTGGCCGAGTCATCTACAGTGCGACGTAAACCGTCCAATTCTTGGACGCTAAGATTCCATTTCAAACTTTCCGTCGCTACCCGCTCTAAAATAAACTCGAATTGGCGTGGCGACTGCAAAGAAAGATTGCGAAACTCCACCGCACTGCTGAGTAAGTCTTGCCAAGGACGATCGCCGACAAGTTGGCGCTGTAACAAGTCTCGCATCAACGGTTGTACCTCGTCGAGCAAGTTAATTTTCGGATAGAATGTACGTGCTACCCCTTCTAAATTTCCCAAGGCTTTCGCATACAATCCCATATTACTCGGCCAGCGTAAATGGTTGCGCCGCGCCGCTTGCAAGACTTCGTAAAATGCCTCGCTAAAGTTCATTTCATCCAGACTGAGATTGTGATAGCGACGCAACAGGCGATCGTAGTCATTTTGCAAGCGAATAAAATCGACCGGTTTGACGGGTTGGGCGAGTTGTAACGTCAGTTGGGCGCAGCGTTGAGCGTCCACATTCGCCATGGCTAAAATGGTTTCAATTAAAATCCCTTGCGTGCGCGGATCGAGTGTCCCCACCATGCCGCAATCGAGCAGGGCGACGCGCCCACCCCCCATGTAAAATAAGTTACCGGGATGGGGATCGGCATGGAAAAAACCATCGATATAGAGTTGTTGTAAAAACACTCGAAACAGCAACGACGCAACGGAGGCTCGTTCGGCTTCCGTGTCGCTACCAAATCCTTCCCCGTCGAGTTGGGCACCGAGGAGAGATTGACCGTTCAACCACTCCATAGCCAGCAGTTTTTTAGTGGTTAAATCCCAGTTAATTTTAGGGATAATGAGGCGATCGGGATCGAACCAGGGACTCGACGACATATTGCGACGCAGGCGATCGGTATAGCCCGCTTCTTTGGTAAAATCGAGTTCGGCTTTAATGGCGTTGGTGAACTCTTCGGCGAGGGCTTCGACATCGTAATAGCGCCCGAAATTGGTTCCCGATACCAGTTCGGCGATGCCTTTAATTAGGGCAATATCTTTACCGACGGTGATTTCTAGCCCCGGACGCTGCACTTTTAGGGCCAGTTCGCGGCCGTCTTTGAGGATGGCGCGGTGAGTTTGGGCGATCGACCCGGCGGCGACGGGACGCGGATCGATTTCGGCGAATACATTTTCGAGGGGTTGTCCGATCTCTTGGCGCAACGAAGCCTCGATCGCCGTCCAGGGTTCCGGGGGAACGTTGGATTGCAAGTCGCTGAGGGCCTCGATATATTCGGGGGGTAGCAGTTCCGGGCGCGTGCTCAGCAGTTGCCCCAGTTTGACGTAGATCGACCCCAAATCGACCAAAATGTTACACAAGACGGCTGGCGGCGGAATTTCGGGTTCGTCCGCATCGCCGCTTGTCAGTAGCGTTCGCATATAGTCCCAGCCGTTGCGAAACACGATTTCGACAATCTCTCGCTGGCGGGAACTGGTCTGAGTCAGGTTCGATAGCATCGGGGCCGAGGTAGGAAGTCCTTTACTTACTGTAGCGGGTTTGCAAGGAGAAAGGAATCATCCGTTGGAAACGCACCCTGTAGGGGCGAATGGCATTCGCCCGATCGCAAGCCAGTTCGCAGGCGTAGGTTGGGTTGAAGTCTGCAACCACAGATAAATAGGATAGACACAGATTTTCAACGCATCAACGCATCAACGAACAACAAACAACGGTACATCTGTAGGTTGGGTTGAAGCATGAAAACCCAACAACTGTAACTTATCGCGTTGGGTAGAGGAACGATACCCAACCTACAAGATTTCAGGACTTTTGTCAGTCAACCAGTATCGGGATTTATCTCTGGGGGGGCGGGACGATCCGAAATTGAAGGAGACGCTTGTCAATTTGTTGCAACAAAGATAAGTCGTCGGCGGGAAAATTGGAGTCGCTGGCGGGATTGCCTAGAAAATTGAAGGCTTGGCGAAATTGCTCCGGTGTGGCTTCAACGGGGGCATCAAAATGGCAAGGAACGATCCGATCGAAGGGCCAACTAGAAACGCGATCGACCCAGGCTCGAACCTCTTGAGGATCTCGGTTTAAAATTAAGGTCTGTAAGATGGGGGCGACTTGTATTTGTCCTTGTTTTCGTAATTTTTCAAACGATCGCGGCCAGTTTTCTTGCCAGCGAAAGGGAAACCAGCCAAAATAGGATCGAGAAGAGCGATCGGGGGCTTTAACGGCTTCTCGCCAACCTACACCGCGATCGACCAATTTTAAGCAACTCGGTTGAAAATAGAGGGCAAACAAACAGATACGCTGCCATCCTCGACGGCGATTTTCGATGGTGTTGGTGCGGCGTTCGTAGCTATCTTCGCGGGCGTGAAATAGCAAGGGAAAGGGATCGAGTTGGACGATTTCGGGTGGATCTTCAGGAATGGAGACGATCGCGTCTGCAAGCAACAAGGTGCGCGAGGGACGATGGAAAAGGGCAACTTCTCCAAACCACCCCAGTCTTAAATTTATAGGGCCTAAAATGGCACAGTCGAACTCGTCGCCAAAGGGATTTTCTCCAGGTTTTAATACTTGCGTCCGCTTCAGGGGAAAACCGAGCCAACTTAGGGGAAGGTTAACCGGAAAACTCCATTGTTTGGGGGCTACAAACACCTGCGCTTGGGGAAAACGGCGAGCGAAGGGGCCGACAAAGACTTTATGTTCGAGACCGGAAACGGTGGGTAAAACGATCGATCGCACGTCGCCATAGCGATCGACCAATTCTTGCAACAGTCGCAAGCATTCTTTAGTGGGGGCGACGGGGGCGTAAACGAGTAAACCGCCTTCAGCTAAACGAACGACGATCGTCCGAATCGGAACTACAACGTAGAGGATACCTTGTACTTGCTCGAGGCTCCAAACCCAGTCGGGGACGATTTCTCGCCGTAGGGTTCGCCGATGTTTGTAGGGATAGAGAGGAAGGAGGGGCCAAAGTGGCCAGGAAAAGTCTTGAGGGTTGCCCGTGTCTGCCATAAATCTGCTTTTTGGATCGAGCGATCGCGTTTAAGGTCACGTGAGGGTTGACCTTTGATAGATATTCTCGGAATTTCATTGAGCTATGATACTTGGCTCCATCCCCAGGGAGTACCAGCCTTATTCCTTTTTGCGCGAACTTTTTGAGTCTTCTTCCAACTCATGCCAGCGCGATCGAGCAATTCGTAATAGCTTTTCCGAGAAGCATAAACCACACCATACTGGCGATCGATGTAGCCAATCAAGTGGTCAATTTGACAATCTTTTTGACTTTGGAGCCACTGAATTACTTCTGCTTTTTCCTCGGTTGACAAGTAACCTTGACTTCCCTTATACTGGAGTCGAAGTGACTCTACACCTTCAAAAATCGCCTTATTTTTCCACTTGGTCACAAATTCTCTTGAAACCCCAAGCAGAGACTGGATTTCTGACGACGGTTTGCGCAGCACTGCCATCTTGGCCGCGAGCGCCCGCTTCTGCTCTCGAGCCACCTTCGTCCTTTGAATAAAGTTGTCGATTTCTTCAATTAAATTCATCGGAGTCACCTCTACCCTTACTGCCATTATACATGGTACAACTCATTTCACTCTGCTATATAGATTTTATCGTATGAAGTTAAAAAAGTCCACACAAATTTTACTGGCGGCGGCGGTACTCGTCGGCGGTGGCGTTATTTTCTACGAGACGATCGCCGTTCCCGAAAAAGAAGCAGCCGAGGAACGACAGCAAGACATTTTTACCTTCGAGTCCGAACAGGTAGAGTCAATTACCGTAGACACCGCCGAGAAGACCTTAAAATTCGATCGCCTCGAACCCGAACCCGACGCGATCGCCAGCCAACCTCGCTGGCAATTTCAAGTCTTAGAGTTAAAAGTATCTGCAAGCGAAACCGAAGTCAACAAATTCGCCACTAAACCTTTAAGCGAAGCGAATACCGAAACCAAACCGCCAACCGACGAAGACAATACCGAAGCGGAGTCGCCAGACAATGAGGAAGAAACTGACAGCGACGAAGTGGAAACGGGTGCGAGTTGGTTGTCAGATATTGACGGCGAAGCGATCGAAGACACTGAAAATGAGGAAGAAACCGACAGCGACGAAGTGGAAGCAGAGAATACTTGGTTATCCGATATCGACAGCGAAACCACTGGAGAAACCGAAACCGAAGACATTGAGATTCCCCTGGATACTCCCGTTGCGGCGAATGTCGCTTACGTGGACTATTTGCTGTCTTTTTTAACTAACGAACAAAGCGATCGCGAAATTAATATCCCCACCGAACAGCTAAACGCCTACGGGTTGGAACCGCCGCAAACGACGATCGACATTACCCTTGACAACGGCGAAACCCATCAGCTAAACTTAGGCAATCGCGACTTTAGCGGTCAGTTTTTCTACGCGATCGTCGATCCGCAAACCGAAACCGCAGCAGACACCGAAACCGAGAAAGAGAAAACAACCCTGCTGTTGGTGTCGTCTCGATTAGAAAATGCCATCGATCGTCCCTTGTCCGAGTGGAAAGAACCCCTACCTGCAACGGCGACGGGTAAAACGTGGCAAAAAGAATAAAGGGATGTTTACGAAGTTGGCAATTCTGAGTTTTGCATCTTGAATTTTGAATGGGAACCGAGCGAGACGCGATCGCCGTAATACATTAACGGGATCGCGAACAGCGTCAGTGCCGATGAGGTTAGCATACCACAAAGCAGCGTCCATGCCAAGCCCGACCACACCGGATCGCCCAAAATTGATAGGGTTCTTAACCTTGTGGTGACGCTAGTTAACAGAATAGGACGAAATCGGACTGCATCCGCTTCCCATATTGCCGCTTTTAGATCGGCCCCTTCGTTGGTTTTTTCGCCGACAAATTTCAGCAAAACGATGGCGTTGCGAACCACAATTCCCGCTAACGCGATCGTATTAAAAGTTCATAAATTTTTAGTTAACACTCGGCAAAATCGGAGTACAATAGAGAGTATATCCAGACTTGCTTTCGTGTTTCCATGACTTCCACTACATCCGATCGCCTCTCCTATAATGTCGAACGTAGCGTCCTCGATCGCTATCGATCCGGGGCCGAACGAGTGGAAGCCAGTTTGTGCTGTCCCACCGAATACGATCGCACCTACCTAGAGATTTTACCGCCAGAGATCGTCGAAAAAGATTATGGTTGCGGCGATCCCAGTCGCTACGTCAACCCTGGCGAAACCGTTCTCGATCTCGGCTCGGGTGCGGGAAAAGTCTGCTACATTCTCTCGCAAAAAGTCGGTGCAACGGGTCGGGTTATCGGTGTTGATTTTAACGATACCATGCTGTCGTTGGCGCGAAAATATCAAAGCGAGATGGCAGAGAAACTGGGTTACAGTAACGTCGAATTTGTCAAGGGTAAAATCCAAGATTTATCCCTCGATCTAGATAAACTGCAAACCTGGTTAGATTCCCATCCCGTCGCCACCATCGACGATGTATCCGCACTGGAAGCCGAACGCGATCGCCTGCGAACCGAAACGCCTTTAGTAGCTGATAATAGCATCGATGCTATCGTCTCTAACTGCGTCTTAAATTTAGTCCGTCCCCAAGACAAACAACAACTATTTCAGGAAATGTATCGGGTTCTCAAACGCGGCGGCCGAGCCATTATTTCCGATATCGTCTGCGATGAAGATCCGACCGAGAAAATCCTCAACGATCCCGAACTGTGGAGTGGCTGCATCGCCGGAGCCTTTCGCGAAGATGCCTTCTTGAAAATGTTCGCTGATGTCGGATTTTACGGCATTGAAATTGTCGATCGCCAAACCGAACCCTGGCAAGTTGTGGACGGGATCGAGTTTCGATCGCTAACTGTTCGTGCCTACAAAGGCAAAGCAGGCGACAGTTGGGAACGCAATCAAGCAGTCGTTTATCGCGGCCCCTGGAGTGAAGTTCGAGACGACGACGGCCACGTTTACAAGCGTGGAGAACGGACAGCCGTCTGCGATAAAACTTACCATATTCTTACCGACGATGGCAGTCCCTATCAAGACGATTTGATTCCCATCAAACCTTACGAAAACATTCCCTTAGAAGCCGCCGCACCCTTTGAATGCCAACGCGATCGCGTCCGCCACCCTCGCGAAACCAAAGGGACGAACTACCGCGTCACAACAGAGAAAGAAACTTCCTGTTGCGAACCGACTGATTGTTGTTAAGATGGTGTAACTTCGATACCAAAATAGGTAAGAACCAACTCGCGATCGCCGCTATTGACAATCTCGTGAACCTCTCCCGGTTCCACAGCGATACAAGTTCCCGCTTGTAAGGGAAATACGTTCGCGTCAATGCGAATGGTTCCCTCTCCTGACTCGACAAAAAACACCTCGCACATATCCGTATGCGCGTGTCCCACCGCTACTTGTCCCGGTGCGAAACGCGACTGGGAAAAGTTGGTTAAATGGGGTAAGTCGCCGCGTCGCAGCATCACTTTCTTGGTGATTTCACGGTTGTGGGAAACCCCCTCGGCGGGAATTTGGGATAGGGAAACGAGTTTCATCGATCGCAACAGGGAAAAAGTGTGTTATAACTAATGATAAAGCAATTTTTCCTTCTATTTAACGCCGATGCCAAGCCGACTCTACCGCTACCTGAAACGAACGATCGCGACTACCATTACCCTGGCGATCGCGATCGCGCTTCCCGTTCGCCTCGCCACTGCGGAAACAACAAAACAAAATGGTGACATTCTCCCTGCAACTCTAGAGCGTATCGTCACTTCTCCATCGGATTATCTTGGCGAACGAGTGACGATTTCTGGGGAACTTGAAGAGATTCTCAGTACCAATACCATTGAGTTAGAAGAAGACGACGAACCCCTTGAAGTCCTCAACGACAAGCGCATTCTTGTCATTTTTAATACTGATTTTGATACCTCTACCCTGAGCGAAAACACGGTTTTAGAAGTGTCGGGAAGAGTTCGCATGATGCGCGTTGCCGACTACCGTCGCCAGTTCGCCATCACCCAAAACCTCGAACTGCTCGAAACCATTGAAGTCGAATACGAAGGACGACCCGTCATTTACGCTGATTCCGTGCGCGTTATCGAGTAAATTGGGAGCGAGAGGCTCCCACGACTAAAGGCAACTAGAGGCGATCGGCGGGTTCGTCAAATTCGGGAATCAATCCACCATCAAACGGAATAATCGTCGGATAGATATCGCGAACCACGTCTCCCGTATCCAGACAAACATCCATCGCTTCCTCGGCGGTAATGATGCGAGCGATGACATCTTCATCTTCTTGAATGTTGAGCGCGTCGCTAACACCAACTACGCAGTTTCCGAACCGTTCGGGAAGCAAACTGCGACGACAGCGATCGAGGACTAAAGGCAAGTTGGGATCGATGGTTTTGCGGCCGATATCGACAACGCATTCGGCTAGATCCGTAGGACGGCGTACCTGTCGGCAAGCCGAAAGCACGTCCAACGGCGAAACTTGGCTAGCATTAATTCGTACTGCTAGGGGGTCATCTTCATCGTATTCGGGTCGCAAAATATCGCGATCGATCTCCTCAACGCATTCGCCTAACTCCTCGGGACGAATCACAGAGGCGCAAGCGGCTGCCGATATCCCGGCCGGAATTTCCGCTTGCAGCAAGTCGCGCGTACAATCTTCGTAATCGTCGCGATCGGTGGTGTAAGATTCATCATCGAACCAGTCTTCTACCGGATCGAAAAAGGGAAACGCCGCTACCGGGAACGACATCGAAAGCGTCGCGATCGCCGCAGAAGTGGCAGCGACAGAACG
>CAKZKB010000591.1 GCA_937121005.1 uncultured cyanobacterium
TCCCGTAAAAATAGCGTGGCCCGCTTGTAGGTGGCGAAGCGACGGGCAAAGCCAATGGTGAGCACTTGGGGGTTGAGGATTTCTTTCGATCGCTCGATTTCCATCGGCGACGCGCCCTGTTCTTGCAACGCTTCTACTAAGCATTCGCGGGCAAACACCACCAATTCGGCCCGACGGTTTTCGTGGTTGCGCCACAATTCCTCATCGGGAATCGAGTCCACTTTATCCCACAGTTTGTCATCGCTAGGGGCATTATCCCAATCGGGCCCCAAATAGCGATCGTACATTTCTTGGGTAGGTTTGGCCACGCACGATCGCGCGTGCACGCCATTGGTAATGTGGGTGACGGGGACTTCATCGACAGGCAAATTGGGCCACAGTCCCGAAAACATCGGTCGCGACACGGCCCCGTGCAGTTTGGCCACGCCGTTGACGAAACTCGACATCTTAATCGCCAAAATGGCCAGGTTCAAGGGTGCGCCCAAGTCGCCGCTATTTTCCCGTCCCAGGGCCAAAAACTGGTCGCGAGTCAGACCGAAAATCTCGGCGTAGTGCCCTGCGTAGTGCATGACCATATCCGGCGGGAACAGGTCGAACCCGGCGGGGACGGGGGTATGGGTGGTAAACATACTGGTGGCCACCACCATTTGGCGGGCTTCCTCGAAGGTGAGGCCGTCCTCTTGGATCAGCATTCGGATCCGTTCGAGGCTGGAGAAGGCCGAGTGTCCTTCGTTCATGTGGTAGGCGGTGACGTTGATGCCTAATGCTTTCAGCATCCGCACGCCGCCGATCCCCAGCATGATTTCTTGGTGGATCCGCAAATCTTTATCGCCGCCGTAGAGTTGGTCGGTAATGTCTTGGTCGTAGCGGCTGTTGGGCTCGATGTTGGTATCGAGCATATATAAGGATACCGTACCGACTTGGCAGCGCCACACGCGAGCGTAGACGGTGCGCCCCGGATAGTCTACCTCGATTCGCAGTTCGGAACCGTCGGGGTTGGTTTCCAGGTGCAACGGCAGGTTGTAGAAGTCGTTGATGGGATAGCGTTCTTGCTGCCAGCCGTCGGCGTTGAGATATTGGGCGAAGTAGCCTTCTTGGTACAGCAAGCCTACGCCGACTAGGGGCAGGCCCAGGTCGCTGGCAGATTTGAGGTGATCGCCCGCCAACACGCCCAAACCGCCGGAGTAGATGGGGAGGCTGCGAACTAAGCCAAATTCGGCCGAGAAGTAGGCAAAACGCTCGTCTTTGCCCATTTTGCCGCGCTGTTTGCGATACCAGGTGCGGTTTTGTAGGTAGTCGTCTAGCTGGCGTTCGGCCCGCCGCATTTGCGCCAGGAAGCCTTCGTCTTCGGCCACCTCCTGCAAGCGTTCTTGGGGGAGGATGCCCAACATGAGGACGGGGTTGTGGTTGCTCGACTCCCACAAGTCGCGATCGAGGCGACGGAAGAGGTCTTTGGTGTCCAGGTTCCAGTCCCAGTGCAAGTTATAGGCGAGCTTGCGTAGGGGCTCGAGGGCCGGAGGTAATGACGGGGAGACGTTAAACGTGGCGATTGGCTGCATGAGTTCTACGGGTAGAGTCCAGCTACGGTTATTGTTACGCAGGCTGTCGGCTAGTTCGCAGTCGCGAATGTAACGTTTGATTGCGTTTTCTCAGAAATCTTGACAATAGGGCGATCGCACTCCCCTTTTCAGAGTTGATTGCTTGGGCGCACAAACCCCACCTACACCGCGCCTGTTAGGTGGGGTCACGCGCCTGTTACTGAGGCGAGTCCTGGGTCTGAATATAACGAATTAAAGTCTCTAACTGAACTGGGGATCCGACTGAAATCACTCTATAAGCTCGACTCCGAAAATAAGGTTTCCAAAAATACTGAACTATGCTACCATAATATCAGTTTGAAAGCGCTTGTATGTCCGTCATCCGTACCGATAAATGG
>CAKZKB010000592.1 GCA_937121005.1 uncultured cyanobacterium
GGGTAAAGCAGCAACTAACGCCCTCACGCTGTCAAAATCTTCTGACGAGAGCAAAACGATATACAAACTTTTTTCCATAACCGCGATCGCCCGTTGTGCAACTTGCGGGCGAGTGCGTTGCAACAGCCATTTATACACTTCAAAAACAATGGGAACTGGGGCGATCGCTTTGATGTTTTCCTCCGCAAGTTGCCGAAAACCCGACACGCATTCGGTGTGATGGGTGTCTTTAGCGTAAAATAAACCGATAAGCGGCCCTGCATCCACGATAACTTGTTTCAAACTTCGCGATCCTCAGCAAACTCATCAGAATTAAAAGGTGCATCGGTTACAATTCCTGCCAATTCTAATAACCTTGCCGGATCTTTATCCCCTTGCTTCAACTCCAACGCCTCCCGAACTAAATTCGCAAGGGTTTCGCCGGGATGGCTTTTTAAGTAAATATCGAGACGATTTGCCAAATCATCCGGTAGGTCGATCGTTCGTTGCATAAACTCTTCCCAGCCAAAAGAACGATTCAATTTTAGCATACCAAAACCTAACCCAACAGGATTTTGACAAAACGCGATCGCTTGTCGCATACTAGGGTTAACCCGTAATGAATTGCCAAGCAACTCACAAAAAAGCGCGTGCGAACCGACAGCCTATTCTACAAAGTCTTCCAAACTCTCCCCGGCGTTCTGTTTGAACTCCTCGGAAAGCCGAGTGCGCTAGCAGCGAACTACAACTTTAAAGCCGTCGAACTCAAAGAACTCGCCAAACGAACCGATGGCGTATTTCTCCCCAAACGTGACGGCGACCCGATTTACTTCGTCGAGGTACAATTCCAAAAAGACGACGATTTCTACTACCGCTTAATGCAGCAAGTCTTTGTCTATCTGGGACAAAATCGCTGGCGAGGTGATTGGAAAGCAGTCGTTTTTTGGGCTAAACCCAGTCTCGATCCAGGTATCCCGATGTGCTACGATGCGGAAGTCGCAGCCGGGAAGTTGCGTTCTCTGTACCTCAGTGAGGTAAAAAATACCCAAAACTCGATCGGTTTGGGTTTAGTTCGCCTTGTGGTGGAACCAGAAACCCAGGCGCAACAGCACATTCAACAATTGGAGCGCTGCGCCCGAGCTTTACCCGCCACCCAACAAATTAATGCGATAGAATTGATAGAGCAAGCTCTCGTCTATAAATTCCCCAATCGTCCCCGCAAGGAGCTAGAAGCCATGTTCGGACTCACTGAATGGAAACAAACCCGTTTTTATCAAGAGGTTAAGGCTGAAGGCAAAGCTGAAGGCCGCGAAGAAATGCAACTAGAGGCGATTCCTCGGATGCTGGAACTGGGATTAAGCATCGAACAAATTGCTCGATCTTTAGATGTGGATGTAGAAACCGTGCGAAAATTCCGCAATCCGCGATCGCGCACCCATCGCGCCTAACTAATCACGATGATGAAAAACACACTAATTTGTACGGTCGGAACCAGCCTTTTGGGGAACCTCCGCCGCGATAAAGGCGAACTCGGTCAAGCATTCGATCGCAAAAACTGGAACGAAGTCAATCGCTTGCTTTTGCAACGCAACAACACCGATCGCGCCTGCGGAGCCGAAATCAACTCGATCGCTCGTATTTGCGATCGCGGCATTTTCTCATCGAGGATTCATTTGATTTTCTTAGTTTCCGATACCGACGATGGTCTGCGCGTTGGCAAGTTGCTCCAGATGTATTACGAAAGTCGTGAAAATCCCGATCGCTTCGATGAGGTGCGATATCAGGTATTGGAGGGATTGAAAGATAACGATGCGAACGAGTTTGCCACCAAAGAATTGAAAATTCTGGTGGTAGAAATCAGCCGTGGCGTGCGATCGCATTCAGCCGAGACGATCGCCATTAACGCCACTGGCGGTTACAAAGCACAAATTTCGTTTGCAGGAACCATCGGTCAAGCGTTAGAAATTCCCGTGTATTACCTGTTTGAAGGGTTTTCAGAGATAATTGAATTGCCGCCTCAACCCATCGCGCTCAACTTGGAATTTTGGTTAAAACATTATTCCCTATTCGAGCATTGCGATCGAGAAGGGGAAGTGGAAAAAGACTCGCTGGACTTCTCCGATGTGGAACCTACCTACATCCAAGCATTGTTTGATGAGGCAAAGATAGATGGTACAACCTATGTAGCACTTTCCGCAACCGGGTTGCTTTTTCACGAGCGATCGCGGTTGCAGTTTAACCGACAAAACGGCGATCGTCTAGCCTGCATCCCTGAAGACGATACCGAACCCGAACAGAAGAAAGTTAGTATTTCTAACCATCATGGCAACCATCTTTTACAACAACGCGCCAAACGAGTCTGTCAATCTAAATGGGTTAAAGGAATTCGTTGCTCTTTAGATTGGACTGGAAAACGAAAAAACAAAAATCCTATCCTCAAGGTTCATCCAGATGGAACTGTAGACTTTGCACTCACTGAAACGGATGAAGGCTTCAGCTTTAAGGTACAAACGACGGGGCGAAACCTTGAAGAAACACAGATAATTGCTTTGGCACTAGCAGAAAGGTACTTCGACTGGAAGCCTTAATTTTTCTCGCGATCGCAGACTCATACATTCGGAAATAGTTAAGGCATGGCTCGACAAAAACACGCAATGTTTAACGCTTGGATGGAAGGACGAAAATATGAGGAAATTACGCGATCGCGTTCTCGATCCCCACAACCTAAACGACGCATGGAAGCACGTTCGTCGTAAAAATGGTTGTGCGGGAACTGATGGCGAAACCATCGGCAAGTTTGGCAGAAATGCCGAGAACAACCTCTCGAAACTGCGCCAACGGCTCGGCGATCGCGAATATCGTCCCCTTCCCTTACGGCAAATTCTCATTCCTAAAAAAGATGGCAGTTGGCGAGAACTGCGGGTTCCTACTGTCAGAGATCGCATCGTGCAGCAAGCTATTTTACAAGTGCTGTATCCGGTGATGGAAAAAGAGTTTGAATCGTGCAGCTTTGCCTACCGTCCCGGACGCAGCCATTTGATGGCAGTGCGGCAAGTTTCTCAATGGAACGATCGCGGTTATGAATGGGTTCTCGATGCGGATATTGTTAAATACTTTGACAGCATCGATCGCGATCGTCTGTTGGTTGAATTTCGCGAACGACTCGACAACGATTGGTTTGTCGAGCAAGTTGAAAATGCCATTGATGTTGGTGTATTAACGAAAAAAGGATTGATTTTACCCAATAAGGGATTACCGCAGGGTGCGGTGATTTCACCGATTTTGTCCAACATCTATTTAGATGACTTCGATGAATATCTGATGGAATCGGATGTTAAACTGGTGCGATACGCTGATGATTTTGTGATTTTATCTCGCAGTCAAAAACGAATCGAGCGTGCCTTGATAGAAGTAGACGATCTCTTAGAAGACATGGGGTTAGACCTCCATCCCGAAAAAACGCGCATTACCAATTTTGATAAAGGATTTCGGTTTTTAGGTCGTGCTTTTGTGGGCGATCTCGTCGTGCCGCTTAAAAAAGCTAAAACCCCTAAAGTTGAGGTTCCTAAAAGCGATACGGGATTGAGATTATTTCACATCGATCGCCAAGAATCTCCGACTGCCATGGAGCGAGCGCTGGTCGAAAGTTTGCAAGCATCGGAGCGACCCATTCCACCTCCTTTGTTTGTGGTTTTTGGCTATGGTGTACGTCAAGTTAAACCGACTCCTATTGAGACAGATGAAACAATTTGGAAACCCGACATGGCAACTCTCTATTTGGTGCAACAAGGCGCAACCTTAAAAAAAGAAGGCGGACGGTTTATCGTTTGTATCCCAGAGCGATCGAACGTAGAAATTCCGATTCGCGAAGTCGATCGCGTTCTCGTTTTCGGAAACGTACAACTGACTTCTAGTACCATCGATACTTGCTTGCACCATCGCATTCCAGTCATTTTTCTGACGCAATTGGGCGAGTATAAAGGACATCTCGCCAGCGTCGAACTGACCAACATCGATCGCCAGATTGCGCAGTTCCAATGCTCCACTGATGAAGAGTTTAGGATCGGCGTAGCTCGAAGCATTGTCCGGGGAAAACTCTGGAACTCCAAACAGCTTTTGATTCGGCTCAACCGCAAGCGCAAACGAGAAGAAGTTGCGGCAGCGATCGAGGGATTGCGAGAAGACATCGATCGCGTTGCAGATCTCGAACTGACGATCGCGCAAGCCATATTGTTTGGTTACGAAGGTGCGGGAGCGGCTCGCTATTTCCAGGCATTAAATTACCTTATTTCCGCTCCCGATTTTCACTTCCCCAATCGCAATTACCATCCGCCAACCGATCCGATAAACTCCATGCTCAGTTTCGGTTATACTCTGCTATTTAACAATGTTTTTAGTCTGCTGGTGACAGAAGGGTTAAATCCCTACATCGGCAACTTTCACGGTAGCGATCGTCAGAAACCGTCTCTCGCCTTCGATCTGATGGAAGAGTTTCGCTCTCCCGTTGTCGATACGTTGGTCATGCAACTGGTCAACCAAAAAACCATTAAACCCACTGATTTTACCTGGCCCGACGATCGCGGAGCCATTTATTTAACCGATACGGCCCGGCGTGTTTTCCTCAAGTTCTTCGAGAAACGCATCTCTCTAGAAACCTCCCATCCCGACGTACAAAATCCCGTCTCTTACCGCCGCGCCATCCAACTGCAAGTTCAGCGCTACTGTAAAGTTTTGTTAGATGGTGGCGAATACGAACCCTTTTTGAAGTTAAGCTGATGCTGGTCGTAGTCGCTTACGATATTCCCAACGATCGTCGTCGCACCAAGCTGGCGAGTTTTCTCGAAGGCTACGGTCGGCGAGTCCAGGACTCGGTGTT
>CAKZKB010000593.1 GCA_937121005.1 uncultured cyanobacterium
GGGGAGAATGCTACAATGGCGATCGCGGCACTTTTTAGATAGTTGGAGACAACTTTTGTGAAGCGACATCTCTCGATCGCGAAGACATAGATTCCTTGACCGATCGCCACCGGGAGAAATAGTAAATGAGAATACAATCCTAAAATCGTAGCGATGGTATAACCGATCCAATGCTGGCGGATGCGGGATTCTTTCTCATCTGTTTTTTGCAATCGCAGCGATCGCAATAGCAGAAAACTCGACAGGAGAATTGTCACCGTCCACAAGCTGTAGGATCTCGCTTCTTGCGCGTAAAGAACGTGAAGCGGAGAAACGGCGACGATCGCCATGGCGATCCAAGCGACTGTTTTCGATCCGAACAGTTCCAAACACAACCCATAGATACAGGGAAAAACCGCCAATCCAATTATCGCCGACAAGCTGCGAAGTACCGCTACTGAATTGCCAAATATTGGCATCCAAACTTGCATCCAAAACCGCGCTAGCAAGAAGTATAATGGTGGATGTTCGGGAGTTTTAGATAAAGCGGCGATCGTATCGCTTAAAGAACTCCCCTCGCTAGGAAATTGATAGCGTTGTAAGTCTTCTAGATTGAGAATGTCGCCGTTATAACTCTGTTCGACAACTTTAGCTTCAGTATAACCGGAAACCCGCAACGCTGTCAGCACCTCATCTCCCCAAAAAAATTTCAGATCCAGATTAGCAAAGCGAAAAAAGATTCCCAACCCAATGAGGATCGCGATCGCAAATTTCATGCTTCGCGACGGAAGCAGCGATCGCATTTTACACTCTGATGGCGTTGGCGTTGTAGAAGGCATATTATTCGCTACGGATCGGTTTGAAAATCGTATAGGAAAACGAACGCTCCCGGACGATGGTAAGCGTCGAGGCGTTTTCCCATACTGTCAATATAGGATATCACAAGTTCTTCCTCTTCGGGAAATTTTTCTGTATGGGAAAATAGCAACCAAACGCGATCGCGATCGGCTAGTGCATCGAGATCTTGTTGGTATCGCAGCCATTCTTCTGGCGAAACTTCTTTGCCATTTTCCAAATCGTCTACACCGATAATATACTCTTCGGGTTGATATCCAAAGCGATCGGCATAGTATTGAAACTGATATTCTCCTCGTTGGAAGATATATAGAATGTCGCCAGGTTCTTGACGCGATCGCACGTATTCGAGAACGGGACGAATTTCTTCGCGCGTTTGCGGACGTACCAGCAAGCCAATAGTGTCGATCGCGGGAGGAAACAAAAGAACGCCTAGCAAAATCAATGCTGGAATTCCCGCCAATTTCGGTTTTGTTTTCCGCCAAACATACATCACCCCTTCGGCGATCGCGATAATTAAAAATGGAGTCAGAAACAGCAGCAGGCGATAGCGAAAAGGGTACTGCTGTAAGTAGGCGGCGACGATGGTAAAAAATAAAGGAGACAGAACGATAGCGAATGCTGTTTTATCCCGTCGAAATAGGGAAAAGCATCCGATCGCGAAGGTGACAAGTGCCACCCAGACTAAAGATTCGCTAAACCCTAGGGGATTTTTAAACAGTTTTAGGATCTTCTCGTACAGCCAGTTAATGTCCCAAATCTCCGACGGAAACGCACTCCCCCAAGACTCCATCAGTTCGGGGTTGTTGGTTAGGGGAACGACAGAGATGAAATAGAATGCCACAAAACTCGCCAGCCAGATTCCATAGACGATCGCCAGAGAAAAAAGCGGCGATTTCTTGCGGTTGGTAATGGCTTGGTATAGCGCGATCGACCCCATTGCAGCCAAGACGAATACCGCCGGGTGAGACATCCAAATTGCGATCGCGCCGACGATTCCAGATACAGCAATTTTCTGGGGAGACAAGAGACGATCGCGCCTAGGAAACAACACCCAAACCAACAACAGTGCCACCATTACGTCTGAAGAATACTGCTTGACTTCCGCAGCGTAATACACCAGATATTCCAAGCAAGAAAATAAAGCTAAGGCGATCGCTGTGGCGTAGGGTTGCAGTAACCGCTTGCAGATGCTATAAAAGAGAAAGAAGGAAATGATGCTAGCGACAAAGGGAAACAAGCGCAGTGCGTACTCAGTGTTTCCCAACACCTGTACCGCCAGCTTTTCCACCCACAAAAACCCGACAGGCGCACCTTGGTTGTAGTCGAGTGGCTGGAGGAGTTCCAAATACGATCGATCGACAATATTGAGTGCCAGTACGGATTCGTCGGCCCACAAAGAACGATTAAAGATATACTGAACGGTACGAACGAGGATACCAAAGGCGATCGTTCCCCAGCAAAGTGTCTGCGGTGTCACCGAAGAGAAGACTTTTTGATCGTAGAGTTGAGGCATTTTCAGCATTCAGGTCAAGATCTCCCTTCTGCGATCGTTGTTCGTGGAAAGGACAACTCATTTTATTTTAGCAGCGATCGTCCTGTTGCTACAGGTTGGGAAAGTAGATATCGAGAAACCCTTGCGGTGTGAGGATCGAAATATCAGAGAACGGATTCAACACCAACAAATCCCTATCTCCAGTCACCACAACTTCTGCCTGCGCGGCCACTGCTGCTGCTAAAACAATGGTATCATTGCGATCGCGCAGTTGGGGAACCTCGATCGAGATTGTCGGACACAATTCTACCTGTCGTTGCGTTTTGAGGACGATTTCCTCTACGCTAGATTGTAATTGTCGAATTTTATCTCGAAATTTTTCTTTCCTTAGAGTGCCCTCAATTTCGTTTAGCAATGCTTGAGACGCATAAATGGTAATCGATCGAGAACGATTCAGCATGACAATTTTAGCTGGAAGACCGGCCCACAACCAAGCTGACACCCAAACATTCGTATCTAAAATGACTTTCATTGGCGATCGCGACGTTCTCGCCGAACTTCTTTAACGATATCGGCAATTTCTTGGAGACTGGGTTGGTTTGGATCGGGGCCTAGGGATTCTACCCGCCGAAACCACTCCTCTAAATCGACGGATGAAACTTTTTTAAACACGATCGCTTCTTCTGTCACTGAAACCGTGTATTCGTCACCGGGATGTAACGATTCGCGCAGTTGTGGCGGTAAAGGAAGTTGATTGTCTGGCGTAACGCGAACGGTAGTTTCCATCAGTTTAAATTTCGATTGACAGCAATTCTATGGTAAGGATTCAGATATGCTATGGCAAACGGCTGTAGAAACCCGGTTTTTTGCTTGTAGCCAGACACAATTTGGTTTCTACTTTCAAAAACCGGGTTTCTGTATACCACCTGAATGCTTACATTCTATGTTATACCATTATGAAAATGTAAGGGCGATTCGCGAATCCCACCTACGAGGGTTAGGCAGGATCTTCGTCGTTAACCTGAATACTAGCGAAGCATCCCGGTTCGACAGTAAATTTTCCCAGAGAAACGGGATTGCCTAAAGAACGATCGTCCTCTAGAATAGAGATAGCGAAGGTGTAAGCACCGGGGTTGCGCCTCGGAATGTCGAGAAAACGAACATCCCGAACGATAGTTTCGGAGTCGAGACGATCGCCAAGCAACATCCCATTTAAAAGCGAGACATTTTCCTCGACACCCGATCCCAGATGCAAGCGAACTTGCCATGGCAAAGTTGGCGTTTGGGAAAATTGCCAGTCGAGAGTGACGCGCAGGCGATCGCCGCAAGTGCCCTCGGGCCTGTGCAGATCGTACCCCACTAAGCGCACGCCGCGATCGAAGTCGATGGGATTGGCAAGGGCGATCGCGTCTTGTTCTGCGGGTACGGGAACAGGCCCGGTATAGACCCAAGCGTACTCGATCCCTTGCAAGCGAACGACATAGATGGGATCGAGTGGGCGAAAATAGTCGATAATGTCGGTATTGGGTTGCTGGCGTTGCAGTTGGTTGGCGTAAAAAACAACGCGATTGGACTGAGTCCAGTGTCCTTCGTCCTCATCTGGCGCGGCTTTTAGGGGCCAAGTCGTCCCCCAAAAATACGCACTAAAAACTTCGTCGTCAATACTGGCGACGTTGAGGCGATCGCTAGCAGGTTGCTGGTTCAGCCATTTGGCGGCTAAGTCGAGTCCTTCTCCTTGTCCGATTTTAAATATATTTTCGACCTGCGTGAAGCTGGCGAAGATGGGATTGTAGTAAGCAATAAAGTAGGGAGAAATTGCCACCGCGATCGCGGCTTGGATGGCAATGATGCTGTAAACCAGAGGAGGAAATTTAAACCGCTCTGCCAGGTGCATCCATCCTACTGCTGCCAGGATACACAAGAACGGGACGATCGTCAAGAGGTAGCGATCGAATTTATTCTCGAAGTAAAAAAAGACGATCGCGATCGCCACCGACAGCGTTACCATCGCCAACAGTTGCGGTGCGATATCCAGTTTTCGCCGCCATCTTGGAACCAATAGCAGCATCGATCCGGCGACAGTTCCCAGTTGGAGAATGGGGGAAAAGCGATACAGGAAAACAAGAGGATAGAAACGCCAATTCAGGCGATCGACGGTTTCGCCGAGGAAAAAGAAGTTACCGCGATGGGTTTCTTTCACCAGATCCACTTGCAAGCGTTCGACGGTTTCAATGGGGTTCGTCCACAGTTGCGGCCAGAGGATAAAAATTGTCAGGGCGATCGCCATTCCCCAGAGGGTAAAATCGAGTAGGGTTTGCCATCGTCTCGGTTCAAAGTTACGCTTCCAAAGTCCGAGTTCGATGCAAATGAGACAGGCGATCGCACCGGAAATGGCAAATAAAGCGGTGATTTTGCCTGCGGTTGCCAATCCCATGCTAATACCAGAAGCAAGAAGTAACAGGCGCAATCGAGAACGATACGATTTCGACTTCCAATATAGCAAAAACAATAACAGCGACAGCGTAGAAAAGATAGACATCATGCCATCGGTGCTGATAAAACGCTGGTATGCTGTAAAAAAAGGTTCTAACAGTAGCAAGCCAATGGCAACTAAGGCGATCGATCGCTTAAAGAGTTGCTTGGTTGTCCAGTAAATTCCGACAATGCCAACCGAAGTGACGATCGCCTGTAGCATTCTAGGTATAACATACCAGGTAATAAAATAATCCTCCTGTCGCAACGCCGTTTCTAGATCGGTAAATGGCGTTGCTAAGCCGAACCACTGCGGAAAATATTGCTGTAAGTAATAGTTTAACACCATCCCTATCCCAATCAGCCACATATTGGTAACGCCGGGATGGTGGCGTTCGTAGGTACTGTCAAATTTTCGGTCTAGAATTTCTCTAGCGAAAGCCGAACCCCGTCGCATCCAAGCGGTTTCGTCTTCGTTGAGGGGAACGGTTATCGCCAAAACCCGCAGCAGAATCGCTACAACCAAAATTGCAGCGATGATGTAAATTTCCCGATCCTTCGATGTTATTTTAAGCATTCTTGCGTGTATAACTTTTTGCCAGACTTGTAGGGGTAAACGGCGTTTACCCTCTCCAAACTGTAGCACTTTGTGGCTTTCATTTTGCTAAACTTTTGTTACAATTAGAGTAGAAATGTGGATTTGCGGTTGTTGGGTTTTCATGCTTCAACCCAACCTACAGACCTTGCAACCACAGATAAATAAGATAGACACAGATGGCTTTGCAGGTAACAGTGTTACGATTTTGGAGGATGGATGAGGATAGAGGAGTCGGTCATCATGTTACGATTTTGAAAGATAGATTAGGATGGGGTTTTCGGTGAGAGCGTTACGGGGGGATTTTCCGAGATCTATATGATGCCACCAATCGCGATCGCCGATCTGATAAATTTCGACAACGACCCGATCGCGGTTGGAAAAGGTGGCGATCGCGTCGTAGTGTTGTCGCCAATAGTCTCGCGATTTGTTCAGAATTACGTCTTCAAACTTCTGCGGACTGCGAATGTAGATGACAAA
>CAKZKB010000594.1 GCA_937121005.1 uncultured cyanobacterium
AAGTCCTCGAACTGCTGTGGTTGGTGGCCTGGATCGCCTGGGGATGCACCGCCGCTTGGTACGCTCGCCATCCCGTACAATTAGGGGCGACGGTTGTTGTCTCTCTGGCGGCGTTGTGGGGGGCCGGCGTGGGATTGCTGGCCGTGGGGGGATGGATTCCCATATCGCTGCCGGCCGTGGGGTTCGTGCTGGCAGCTGGCAGTACCGTCACCTACCGCTTGCTCTATAATGCTCTCCACGATCCCCTGACGGGATTGCCCAACCGCACCCTGTTTGCCAACCGGCTGCGCCAGTCTATGGAAGGGGCGGCCGAGCGCGATCGCGGCTGCGGGGTACTATTTTTAGATGTCGATCGCTTCAAAGCCATCAACGACAGTCTCGGCCATGGAGCCGGAGATAGTCTCCTACAAGCGATCGCCGCACGCTTGCAAGCCATTCTTGCCCCCGGCGAACTCTTGGCCCGCGTCGGTGGCGACGAATTTGCCATCTCCATCGAATCCTCTCTAGATGTGGAAGCGGCCACGCGCAAGGCCGAACGGGTGCGCCGCCGCCTGTCTACGGCCTTCGATATTAGCGGTCAGGAGGTGTTCGTCAGTGCCAGTATTGGCGTGGCCTTGGGTCGCAAGGGCGATCGCCGCGATTTGCTCCGGGATGCCCATACGGCCATGTATCGCGCCAAGGCCTTAGGCAAGGCCCGCCCGGAAATTTTCGAGGCCACCATGCACTCGGATGCCCTGGCCCGCTTCGAGTTAGAACGCGATTTGCGCCATTCGGTGGGCAATTTACGGGCTACAGTGGTAACGGATGAGGAGGATAGCGACCCAACGTTCAGTTCGTTGTACGATACCATCGACGAAGAGTTTCGAGCCTACTACCAACCGCTCATCGACTTGCAAAGCGGTCGCATTGCTGGGTTTGAAGCCTTGATGCGCTGGCAGCATCCCCAACGGGGTTTGGTTTCGCCAGGGCAGTTTATTCCCATTGCTGAAGAAACGGGGGTAATTATTCCGTTAGGGTTGTGGATTTTGGAGGCTGCTTGTCGGCAAACCCATCAGTGGAACGAATGCTTTGGCCGGCCGTTCTCCATCAGCGTCAATCTGTCGGGCAAGCAGTTCGCACAGCCGAATTTAGTGGAATGCGTGGAAAGAATCCTCGATCGCACGTTGTTGCCGCGCCCTTGTTTGAAGCTAGAAATTACCGAAAGCGTGGTCATGGATAACGTAGAAGCAACCATCGATATTTTGTTGCAAATGAAGAATTTGCGCGTCCGTTTGGGCATCGATGATTTCGGGACAGGCTATTCGTCGTTGAGTTATTTACATCGCTTTCCCACCCATACCTTGAAAGTCGATCGCTCTTTTGTCAGCCGCATGGGAGAAGCGGACGAAAATGCGGCGATCGTCCGCACGATTATTACTCTAGCTCATACGTTGGGCATGGATGTGATTGCAGAAGGAGTCGAAACCAAAGAACAGCTAGAAATGCTGCGATCGCTCGGTTGCGAGTACGGTCAAGGGTACTTTTTTGCCAAACCGCTACCCGCACCGGAAGCCACCCAGTTACTCGCTGAAGATCGGCGTTGGGAATAAGTTTGGCATCCAATGGCGATCGCTGCTACAATTACGATTTCCACGCCAAGGCTTTGGCAATTTCGTCAGCTAATGACAAGGGATCGAACGGTTTCTCCAACACCGTAACCACGCCGAGTTCTTTATAGCGATGGGGATCCTTGGTTCGCAGTTTAGCTGTCAAAAAAATCACGGGAATGCTTTGGGTCGTCGGATCGGCTTTTAGTTTTTTTAAGGTTGTGGGGCCGTCAATATCGGGCATCATCACATCGAGAAGAATGGCATCGGGTTGGTGTTGGCGAGCCAGTTCTAACCCTTCGTTTCCCGATGCAGCCGCGATCGCTTTCCATTCCCGGCCAAAATCGCTGAGTTCTAGGCTCATTTGCACGACTTCGCGAATGTCGGCTTCGTCATCAATCAGTAAAATGGTTTTGCTGCTCATAAAAATGCGATTCTAAATCAAGGGTTTACCAAGGACTGCCAACTAATACGAACGATCCCCAAAAATAGGGATGGACGAATTCGAGTTCGTCGAGATTTTCGTACTCAGCAGGCAATTCGAGCGCACCCTCTGGGGTTTGTAATTCCCCATCTTTAATCCGAATGTCACCCTCTAATAATGCAATCTGTGTTTGTCGCAAGGCTTCGGCTTTGGTATGCGCCTCGCGCAACTGCTCGTAAAATCCTCCCATGAGTGCTAAAGTTCCTTCATCGCTAACATACCACAAACTTGCCAAGGCCGATCGCGCTCCCGTTTGTACGGCTAACCCCGCAAAACCGAGTTCGGCTCCCGCATCTCCGATGGCGGTGCGGCACGCACTTAACACCAACAAATCCAGGGATAAATCGTGCCATCCCAGTTGATACAGGCGATCGAGACTGAGGGTTTCGCTCCACAATTGAATGTAGGAATTACTGGCTTTTCCCGGTTGAAATTGCGCGTGCGTGGCCAAATGAACGACATCAGCCGATCGCGATCGCGGTTGGGTTTGTAAGTTGGCTAGGGTAAAGTTTTCGTTGAGAAAAATCTCGCTGTCGTCGGGGTTTCCTGCGGCAACTTTCAGTTCGGTGGGAACGGCGGGAAGGGGAGGAAGTTGAGTAAAAGAAGATGCTCCCATAGCCAGCACTCGTCGATCGCGTTGGGGAATGCAAGACTCGGTTTCGTCTTCTTCATCTTCGCTATCTTCTTCTTCGGTTCCTTCAGTTTCAGCACTATTTTCTCTCGGATCTGGAGATAAATTCTCTTCGGTTTCAACCTCTCCCTCTGCTTCGGGTTCGCCAACGGCATTCGCCAATTCAGTAGCCGCGTCGCTGCTATTTTCTTCGGTTTCAATCTCTCCGTCTACTTCCGGTTCGCTAACCGCACTTGCCAATTGCGTCTCTAATAAATTGACGCTAGGAACGATACTCAACCCAAACTTTTCGATGGCGAATTCGTCGCCATCGTGCAATGCAGCGAGGGGAATGAGACGCATTCCCGTATCGGGAACCACGACGATCGTGTCGATGTCGAGGGCTTCTAATTCTGCTTCTAAAGGTGCAAACAACCATTGATACAGTTGTTGTGCGGGTTCGAGAAAGGTTTTGGTTCGCAGTCGAGATCGATCGGTAATTTCGCGGCGAAACTCAACAATTGTCTTCATTAAAGTGGCGCGATCGGCTTCGGCAACCCTGGCGACGAGGGGATCTTGTTCGGCAGTCACGAATACCAAATCGAGGCGATCGCGATGGCTGAAGGTATAGAGAATAGCGCTTTTCGTACAGGTTTGGGTATTAATTGCCTCTAGGCGATCGCGAATATCGGTGAGGGAAAGAACGGCTCCCGGTTGCTTGAGAGTGCGTTGAAAATATTGCTCGTATTCTCGTTCGTAAAGGGTATCGATGGCACTGACAGCAGTCGCCGTATCGCCGCGATCGAGTAGTGTTGTGGTGCGATCGCGCAGTTGCACTAAAGTTGCCGATTCTGCAAACAGGCGATCGCGATTTTCCTGACTTTCCGCACTGGAGAGATCCTCTGAAGAACGAGTAGAATCGATAGTTTCAGCTTGCAGATCGGTAGCGATGGCAGATGCTTCTTCTGTTTCCAGTTCGATGGCAATATCCCCACCGCTAATCTCAACAGTTCCGCGATCGTCTACGATGGTTTGGTTGGCGTGATTCCCCGTTCCACCTGTGAGCAACTCTGCTAAAGATTGCCCGTCGGTCACGGGTGCAATTTCTAAACTCAACAGGTTTCCAGGAACGCTGAGACGGACGAAATTCCCTTCGGAAACGGGAATTGCGGCCACAATTCCGCCCGAGGCTGCCACTGTCCCTGAATTGGCGATCGTCCGGCCAATTAGGCCAATTTGGTTGCCCGATCTCACGGCTAAATTGCCTTCGTTAACCAGGGAACTCGCATTGCTGTCTAGGAAGTAAAATGCTGTCGGTTCTCCCACCAACTGCGACCAGTTTACCGCATTGGCACTGGCAAATATTCCCCCTTCGAGTTCCATACCGTTCGCAGTCGTCGCCATAAAATTAGCTGGTACGTTTAAGCTAGCATTGGGGCCGAAAATAATTCCGGCGGGGTTGAGTAAAAATAAGTTAGCGTTGCTGCCAGAAACGGCAATTGTGCCGTCAATAGTCGAGATTTCGCCGCCACCAACGCGACCGAAAATATTGTTAATTTCAGGGACAGATAGAAAGTTGGCAGTTTGTCCGGTCTCTACATGAAAGCGATCGAAACTGTGGAATAAATTGCCACCGTCACCCGATCGCTGACCGCCAGTGATGTCAAATTGGTTGCCATTGGGGGTGACGATCGTCCCCGTATTGTCGTCGCGGGGAACGATGGATTGCGATCGCGCTGGCAATGCAGTACAAACTGCGATCGTCACCGCGATCGAGATAGTTTTAAATGTGTTTGTCATGGTCGATGCGCGAAACCCGATCGATACGATAGATATCGATTTCCCCAAAACTTGCAGATGCTTTGCTATTGTATTCTATCTTACCATCAATCTGGATTGATTTCCTCAGCGTTTTCACCGATTTTACTGCGCCAACACTGAACTTCCCGATCGCAACTCCCTGTAAGTCTCGTAGGTTAGATAGAGTCACGATACCCAACACCATCAATGCGCGGTTGTTGGGGTTTCATGCTTCAACCCAACCTACAGTCTCCTTGTTCGTTGATGCGTTGATGCGTTGATGCTGTGTCTATCCTATTCATCTGTGGTTGCAGACTTCAACCCAACCTACTAAAAAGCTGGTCACTGGTCACTGGTCACTGGTCACTGATTCAAGCCATCACCATGCCACCATCAACATTAAACACCTGTCCGGTAATGTAAGCGGCGGCGCGATCGGCGGCGAGGAAACTAACAGTTCCGGCCACTTCTTGCGGATCTCCGTAGCGTCCTAAAGGGATAAACTTTAAGATGTCATCGCTTTTAAGATCGGCTGTCATATCGGTGGCAATAAATCCCGGTGCGACTGCGTTTACGGTGATACTGCGGCTGGCAAGTTCTTTGGCAACGGTTTTCGTAAATCCAATGACTCCAGCTTTCGCGGCGCTATAATTGGCCTGTCCGGGATTGCCCATTTGTCCGGCAACTGAGGCAATATTAATAATGCGGCCGCTGCGCTGTTTGAGCATCAGTTTTGTCACCGCTTTCGTACACAAAAATACGCCCGTTAAATTGAGATCGATAACCGCTTGCCAGTCTTCTGGTTTCATCCGCATCAACAGCGTATCGCGCGTAATTCCCGCATTATTTACTAATACGTCAACGCGGCCCCATTTGTCCGTAACGGCCTTCACTAATCCTTCCACTTCTGCGGCTTTAGACACATCTGCACCCAGGGCGATCGCCTCTCCTCCGGCTCGAGTTATCTCCTCGACAACGGCATCGGCAGCATCAGACGATCGCGCGTAATTGACTGCAATTTTCCCACCTTCTGCGGCCAGTGTCAAGGCGATCGCTTTCCCAATTCCTCGCGACGCACCTGTGACGATAGCAACGCGATCGCGCAACCGTTGTTGGTTTTCGGATAACAGTTCCATAAAGACTTCCTAAAATCGAGAACTTGTATTCTACAAAAAAGACCCAGAATTGGCAAAAAACCCAAAATCTTAGAGATACCCGAGGTATCCGTTCGTTAACCCCAGAATGAAACAGCACTAGGGGATTGGGAGCAACCTACGTTTAACACCTAATCCCTAACTTGTCAAGGAAGCAGCAAATCGGCATCGTTGTCTCCCGGTTGTTCGGGAGGAAGCCGATCGTCCCTTCTGTCTTCAACGGGGGGATCTGGCGGATCGAGATCTCGTCGCGACGACTCCCACAATTCCGGGTAATTGGGATTGTAAACACTGACGATCGCGTCTACTAATTCGTTGCGTTGTTGGCGAGTCAGTTGGCGAATGGCTTCGCGATCGCCCTCTAAGGGATTTTCGGACAAATCGTCGGCTCCCGGATAAATATCGGGAGTAATATTAACATTAGGATCGATATATTCGCTCAGGGTCAATTTCCAGTCGAGACGGTATTGATAGGGACGACCCCGCACGTAAAGATGGTAGCGCATCAAGCGCTCGGCGAGAGTATTATCCTCCATCAGCCGTTCGGTTTCGGCATGGAGGTAATGATTTTCTCGGGGGAAGTCGGGCAACTGTTGGTAAACACGCTGCCAAACATCGCGCGGGGCAATTTGTTGGGCGATCGCGCTGCTAGTGCAACTGAAAACGACAAAAACAACCGCGATCGCGCCAGACCAAAAAGAGAATTTGTTCATCGTTACTCCGCAGCCATTTCGCCTAGTTGTTTTTCTTTATCTAAACGGCGCTTGCGGGCGTAAAGTTGAATGGAAGCTGCCATGGCGACGATCGCGCCGAAAATGACCCACGCCGACGCATTGGTGGGAAATTGGTTTTTAAACACCGCTAACATGACGATCGCTAGCAGCAAAACCGTCGGCCCCTCATTCAGCGCTCGAAATTGTTTGCTCGTCCAATTGCACTCTCCGGCGGCTAGTTTTTTCATCAGGCGACCGCAATAAAAATGATAGCCGATCAGCACAGCAACAAACGCAAGTTTGGCGTGCAGCCAACCCATTTTTAACACTTCCGGTTCTGTCACCAACAAGCCAACGGCCATCGCTACCGTGACGATCATTCCCGGCGTGGTAATGATATGATACAGTCGCCGCTCCATAAGTTCGTACTGTTGGGAAAGAATCGATCGCGCGGGTTCGTCTTCAGCTTGCGCTTCGACGTGGTAGACGAACAACCGTACCAGATAGAACAGTCCGGCGAACCAGACGACGACACCGATTAGATGAAATGCTTTGTACCAAAAGTAAGCCATGATAGCGATCGCAATAGCGAGTAACGCTACAACCTTACAACAAAACGCTCCCCCAAATCATAAAGATTCTTAAACTTCGATCGTAAGGATTCCGATATGCTATGGTAAACGGGGGTAGAAACCCGGTTTTTCGCTTATAGCCAGACACAATCCGGTTTCTCCTTTCAAAAACCGGGTTTCTGTGTACGACCTGAATGCTTACAGCTTTAGCTGCATTTCCTTCTGCTAAAGGAACAGATTCCGCTAGCTTGACCGAGAATATCATGGATACAAGCCCCCGAATTTATTCGTGGAAAACCAACGCGAAGCATCCGTACAAGCCCCTGGCTTTAGACATGGGGTTCTTAATTCTGAACTCTGAATTCTGAATTCTGAATTGGAGCGAAGCGACTGACGCGATCGAACAGACAATATTTCATAACCATTTGTGCCTGATGTAAATTATACCATTTTCCGAAAACTGTAGGGGCGATTCGCGAATCGCCCCTACTTTTCCGTCCTCCTCCTTCCTCTGGCTCCGCCATGGAACTTAATTGAGAGGGCGAAGCATTCGCCTTCTAGTTGATGGACTTTTTCTCCCTTCTTCAGTGCGAATGCTTAGCCCCTACAACCTTATGTAAAATGGAGGCGGAGCCTCCACAGTCCGTTGCGCCCCGGAGGGACGCTACGAGGGGGAAACTAAGAAGTTTTACTGCTGAAGCTGCTGCAAGCGATCGCGGGCACTTTCGTAACAATCGATGGAACTATTTTCCAAACATTGCGTCGAAGCCTTTTGTAAGTCTTCAATGGCTCCAGGGCGATCGCCCAATTGTTGGCGGACGCTAGCACGATTGTAATACGCCATGGCAAAATCTTCTGTAATCCGAATCGCTTGCGAAAAATCCTCCAAGGCTTGACTAAATTCGTTCAGTCGCGAGTAGGCTAAACCGCGATTGTTGTAGGCGTTAGCATTGTTGGGATCGATGGAAATCGATTGCGAAAAATCCGCGATCGCCTCTTGAGTTTTCCCGATCGACGAGTAAGCCAAACCGCGATTGTTGTAGGCTTTGGCATTGTTAGGATTGAGTTCGACGACCCGAGTGCAATCGGCGATCGCGCTGGGGTAGTCTTGTAAACTATAGTGTACCGTACAGCGATTGTTATAGGCAACCCAATCTTCTTCGTTAAGTTGAATGGCGCGATCGCAATCGGCTAGCGCCTTATCGTATTGAGTCAAATTCCAGTAGACGCTACAGCGATTGGTGAGGGCTTCGGCGCGATCGGGATTGATTTCAAGAACGCGAGTATAATCGTTTTTCGCTCCTTCGTAATCCCCGCGAGAAAAGAGCGCTCTTCCGCGAGAATAGTAAGCGTCAGCGTATTCGGGATCGAGATTGATAATGGTGGTAAAATCATCGATCGCCTTTTGTTTTTCCTCAGTCGAAGAGTAAGCCAAACCGCGATTGAGATAGGCATCGAGGCGAGAGCTATCCAAGCGCAACACCTGGGAAAAATCTTCGATCGCCCGAGAGAAATCACCCAATTCGTAAGCCAATAAACCGCGCTCGAAATAGGCATCGGCATCGTTAGGGTTGAGTTCGACAATTTGGTTGTAATCTTCAAAGGCTTTATCTAAATTCCCCAATTGATAGCGAGCTAAACCGCGATTGTAGTAGACATCCACTTGGGTCGGATCGAGTTGCAGCGATCGCGTATAATCTTCAATAGCCGACTCGAGATCTCCCATGTCGAAATAGGCATTACCGCGATTGTAATATAATAACGGATTCTCGGGGTCGAGTTGAATGGCGCGATCGAACGCATCGATCGCCTCTTGAAATTTGCCACTTTCAATATTATCTTCTCCCCGTTCCGACAAAGTAGCCGCATTTTCAGGGTTGGGGCGATTGGCGATCCAAAATAACGCCCCCGAACCGATAATAATCCCCAAGGCGATCGCTCCCGCAACCGCACTCAAAATTCGCCAGCGCCAGCGCGACTGGGGACGATCGTCCTCTGCTTCATCGCCCTCTTCTTCACCCTCTTCGTCCTTCCTTTCTTTAGCCAGTTTTGCCGCCTCTCGCGCCACAATCAACTGATTCAAATCGTCTAAAACCTCTTTCGCCGACTGATAGCGCTTGCTGTGAGAATAGTGCACCATTTTATCGACAATTTCGCCCAACTCGTCGCTAGCATTGGTGCGATCGCGCCAGCACAATTGCCCGTCACCATCTTGTAACTTAGGCAATTGATTGGGGGGCAAACCCGTTAGCGCTTCGATGGCGATCGTCCCCAACGCATACAAATCGCTGTTAAACTGAGGGTTGCCCTGAAACTGTTCGACGGGCATATAAACAGGCGTTCCCGCCGCGATCGTCCGAGGATGTTGCCCGCCGACGAGTTGGTTGCTGATTTCTTTGACCGAACCAAAATCGATCAGCACCAGTTCGTCATCTTCCGATCGGCGAATCAAGTTGGCAGGTTTGATATCCCGATGGATCGTGCCTTCCCCGTGCACGAACTCGAGAATTTCTAAAACCGATCGCAGCAGGTTAATGACTTTTTCTTCTTCTAAAGGCGCGCCGGGACGAATTTCTTCGGTGAGGGGATGGCCGGGAATATATTCTTTAACGAGATACAGTTGGCGATTTTCTTCAAAATAGGCCAGAAGTCGGGGAATACGATCGTGTTCGCCCAGTTTTTCTAAAGTCTCTGCTTCTTGCTTGAACAAACGCTGTGCCGTTTGCAACGACTCCGAACCATTATTGATCGGGCACAACTGTTTGACGACGCATTTTGGCATACCGGGGCGACGAGTATCGGCAGCGAGATAGGTTTGTCCGAACGCTCCCGAACCGAGGACGCGCACGATCCGGTAACGTCGATCGAGTTGTTGGCCAATCACGGCGATCGCTCCCATGGGTAGATGTCGATCTAAATCATGTGTCTAGGATAACTTATCTGTTTCGATTCCCGCCTAGGGACGCATTCGGCGGGCGCGGCGAATGACGTGCAACCCGATGGTATAACTGACGATCGCCAGTGTTAAACCGACGACAGCGCAACCCACCAGCAAGATACCAATAAATTCGCCCCCCATTGCAAGCAGGACATCGAGGTTGTCCCAGCGATCGGGATCGATCGCGTCGGTAGACCCTAAAATCCACTGTCCTACTTTAAAATTAAACATGAAAATGGGAACGTAGGTGAGGGGGTTGCTGACCCAAGTCCCCACTGCTGCCATTAGTTTATTACCCCGCACCAGATACGCCAAAGCCACGCCGATCAGGGTTTGCAACCCAAAGAACGGAAAGCAGCCAGCAAACACTCCCGTCGCCAACCCCCGTGCCAAACGTTGGGGAGAGTCGCCGAGGCGGGCGATCCGTCGATATTGATAGCGGAAGCGCGATCGCCAGGTTTTGCGGCGACGAGAGGGCGGGCGCACCCTGGGTTCGGGGCGCGGTAAGGTGGTGGTACGTTGGTGGCGCTGCTGTTGGTAGTCTAGTGTCATTTCAATGAACAATGAACAATGAACAATGAGCAATACTTCTGAGTGAAGTCGAAGGCCGGGAGGCCCGAACGGGTTTTCCTTCTCCCGCACGAATGCTGGGGGCTTGTATTCATACTCTTTCTGGTTGTAAACATTTTCTGTGTCGATAGGCTCCCCAAGTTTTATGTCTGCTGTTTCGTCAACGACGATCGCTGCCATTGCTACCGCCATTGCCCCCCAGCAGGGCAGCGTGGGCATCGTGCGCCTGTCGGGTTCGGAGGCGATCGCCATTGCCCGGACGCTGTTTCGCGCCCCCGGAAAGCAGGTTTGGGACAGCCATCGCATCCTCTACGGTTACGTTTGCCATCCCCACACGGGCGAGCGGATCGACGAAGCGTTACTACTCATTATGCAGGCTCCGCGATCGTACACTCGCGAAGATACGATCGAATTTCACTGTCACGGTGGAATTGCAGTGGTACAACGGGTGTTACAACTGTGTATCGAGGCGGGGGCGCGGCTGGCGCAACCGGGGGAGTTCACCCTGCGGGCATTCCTAAACGGACGGCTGGATCTGACGCAAGCTGAAAGTGTGGCGGATCTGGTGGGGGCGCAAAGTCCGGCGGCGGCGCAAATGGCGCTGGCGGGGCTGCAAGGGCGCTTGGCGACACCGATCCGGAAACTGCGATCGCGTTGTTTGGATGTTTTGGCTGAAATTGAAGCCCGCATTGATTTTGAGGAGGATTTGCCACCGTTAGATGTTGGGGCGGTGACAGCAGAAATTGCGGCGATCGCCTCGGAAATTACCACGTTGTTAGATACGGGCGATCGCGGGGAGTTGTTGCGAACCGGGTTAAAAGTGGCGATCGTCGGCCGTCCCAATGCGGGAAAATCGAGCTTGTTAAATGCTTGGAGTCGCAGCGATCGGGCGATCGTGACTCCGTTACCAGGGACGACTCGAGATACGATCGAATCCCAGTTAGTGGTGAAAGGAATTCCCGTCCGAGTTGTGGATACGGCGGGCATTCGCGATACGGTTGATGCGGTAGAACAGCTAGGCGTAGCGCGATCGCGGCAAGCAGCCAGAGAAGCGGATTTGGTTTTACTGGCGATCGATGCTACTGTCGGTTGGACGGACGAAGACGATATTATTTACCAACAGGTGAAACAGCGTCCCGTCATTTTGGTTATCAACAAAATCGATTTAATAGACGATTCCCCAACCTGTAGGGGCGAACGGCGTTCGCCCTCACAACAACATTCGCCCTCCGTACAGGCAACTGTACAAACTGTAGCGACTCAAAACCAGGGTATCGAAGATTTGGAAAATGCTATTTTAGAAGTCATCAAAGCCGACAGCGTACAAGCGGCTAATCTCGATTATGCCATCAACCAACGGCAAGCGGAAGCCCTGACGCGAGCCAAAACTGCACTGATGCAAGTACAGCAGACGATCGCGGATAATTTACCTCTCGATTTTTGGACGATCGACTTGCGCGAAGCCACCCACGCTTTAGGAGAAATCACTGGGGAAGAGGTGACAGAATCGGTTCTCGATCGCATTTTCAGTCGTTTTTGTATTGGTAAGTAGGGCAACCACAGATCGATAAGATGTCACATAGTGCAATCGAGATGCTCGCGTTTGTTGCAGTTTGGGAGAAGATGCTCCCATTACCAAACCAGAATTTGATATTAGATCCGCGATCGGGAGAACAGTTACGGTATTTGTAGGGGCTAAGCATTCACACAAGTTAACAAACGATTCTACCGATAACTAAACATAGTGAATGCTTCGCCCGCCCGCCCAGGTGTATCAGATTATAGCATTACAAATATTCGGTTGCTTAACTCTCACGATCGCGTTCGACATTCTCATAGACATCAGCAACGGCACAAAGATGAAGACTCACTATTAATAATGGCAGAAGGCTCCTTCTATAGGACAAATGCGATCGTCGAGAGAACTGCTATTGAAATCGAGATTTTTATCCGTTATTGGATTGTCTTTAATCCACAGATCTCGTAGGTTTTTTAGAGAAGAAAGCGGCTCTAGGCTAACAATATGATTGCCAGAGAGCGAGAGGTATTTTAGGCCATCGAGATGGGCTAGCGGCTCTACGTTAGCAATATGATTGTTAAAAATATCGAGCCGGGTTAAACGGAGCAAATGGATTAAAGGCTCCAAATTGGCAATGTTGTTATCGTTGAGAACGAGCAATCTCAGATCGACAAGATGAGATAGCGGTTCTATATTACTAATTTCGTTACTCCCCAAATAAAGTTCGGTCAAACGAGTTAAACGGGCTAAGGAATCGATTCTGACAATTTGATTTTTACTGAGATTGAGACGGGTAAGCTCCTCGATACTGGCTAGAAACTCGACATCTGAAATTTGATTGTCGTAAGCAGAAAGATACGTTAGGTTTTCTAGCTTGGCGAGCGGTTCCGCATTCTCTATGGAATTAAAATCAAGATAGAGTCGCGTCAGGTTCGTTAGAGTTGAAATGGGGTCGACATTAACAATTTCTTGGTTGCTCAGATCGAGATCAGTCCATCGGGTGAGCCTTTGTTCCGCTCGATAGCAATCGCTAGTTCCAGCCGCCGTCAACAGCATTGCGACTGTATGTCGAACCTCTGGATCTAATCGCTTTCTGTTCCGACACCAGCCACCAAACGTATCGAAGGTTTGCGGGCGAGCGTCTCGAAACTCGAACACAATCTTTTTACAGCAAGTCATTTCGATTGTAAAGGGGCGGAAAGCCGCGATCGCGGCGAGAACCGACACGACACCGAAATGGATAGCTTTTTTCACGGTTTGCTTCCCCAATTTTAATGCCACTGGTAATGTCCTACCCTACCCTATCATATTACCATACAATTAGGGTAAACTCAGACGATCGCAGATTCGTATCGCTAAATTGCGATCTAAATCGCATCGTAAGGATTTAGGTATGGTAGGGTAAACGGGTCTAGAAACCCGGTTTCTCGCTTATCGCCGAAAAAATCCAATTTTTCCTTTTAGAAACCGGGTTTCTCTGTACCACCTGAATGCTTACGATAGGGCTGTTGGGGACTGACAACCATAGCGATCGCGCCAGCCACGACGGATATTCTGTCCGGGTTGGCTAAATTTTTATTGTTAAACTCGAATGTAGTTCTCCTTTCCCTCGTTGGGTAAGACTCGCAAACGCTGATTTCTCAAATCGGGTTCTAAGCCTAAATCCTCTAGCGGAATCAATCCTAAAATGGGTTCTTCTCCAGTCGCCAACTCCAAACAATCGTAGCGTCCCTGTCGTCCGCAGACGGAGACGGCGACATCTTTGAACAGGCGAAATTGATGGCTTCCCACAACCGTAACTCCGCGAACTTCTCCCACGAGGGATAAGCCAAGTTGGGCGATCGCGTCTGCGGTAAGACAAAGACGAGTTGCCCCGGTATCGACGAGAACGCCATCTAATTGTAGCGATCGAATGGCATCGGGGTCGAGCAAACCGCGATCGGCTAGAATCTCATCAATATGGTTCGTAACGACGATCGAAGTCACAACTCTTCCCATTTTTAGGACAAGGGAGCGTCTCGCACCCGGACTCGTAACCTCTGTTCCAAATTGTATCGCCGATCGCCCCCTTGCCGGGACGATCGCGTAGGATAGAGAGAACGCGATCGCACATCTGCCAATATCGGGCGCGGATTTGGTAAAATCCGAATAGCGATCGCCCCATCGCCTTCGTTCGTCTGCTGACAAACCTGTTTCCCCCGAGTCGCCATGCGCTATCGATCGCTCGCCACCCTAATTGGAATTCTCGCCCTGGTCGTCGTCGCCTGCGGTGGCGAACCCGAGACCGAGGCCGAGGAAGAAACTGAAACCCCCGAAGCTGCCGAAACGGAAGTGATTACCGAAGAAGAAACCGCCGAAGCAGAACCCTTCGAGGATCCCACCGTCACCCCCGCAGAACCGCGAGTTCCCCCCGCACCGGGGCTGATCGCCTCCACCGATCCCCAAGAACGGACTCGGCAAGTTCTCACCAACAACCCGGCCAGCGATCCGTTTGGGGTGCTGGCAACGCCTACAGTGGAAGGCAGTCTGCCCGAGGATGCGGTAGCGGCCGCCGCCGCCGGCCAGGATGGAGAATCGCCTGCCGACCCGCCCCTACCTCCCACTCCCCCGGAGCAAGGCGCAAACCTTCCCGACCTCCCCGATCCCATCATTCCCGACATTTCGGCCTTGCTTCCCGGCATACCGGCCCCAGGTATTGGCGGTCAGCCGGGGGCTACCCAGCCCGGAGCCGGCCCCAACGGCACAACTCCAACGGATGTCGCCGATTTACCGGAGATCCCCGGCCAGGGCATCGGCCACCTCCCGGACTTACCCGATCCAGTGATTCCCGATATTTCCTCCGTTCCCCCCACTCCTGAAGGAGAGGACACCGCAGAGGCTCCCGCCGCCCCGCCGGAGCCCGAAATTGCTCTCCCCCCGATTCCGCAGCCGACTTTGGCCCGGACGATCGAAGTGGTGGGGGTGATTCAAGTGGGAGGCGAAACCCAGATTATCGTTCGCACTCCCAGCGATCCCACTGGACGCTACGTCAGCGTCGGACAGCGCTTGCTTGGCGGTCGGGTGTTGGTGCGGCGCGTGGAAACCAACCGAGGAGCCGAACCCGTCGTCATTTTCGAGGAAAATGGTGTAGAAGTGGCTCGTGCGGTGGGCGAACCTGCTATCCTCCCCGATACAGAAAACGGCGAAGCGAACGCGATCGCTCGCAGCTACTTCTAAGATCTCGTACTGGCTAAAACACTCGTAGGGAGCGTTCAACGAACAACCATGAAAGCACAGCAATGGATGACGATCGCCCTATCAACTCTAGCGATCGAACTGGGTTTGGCCGTCGCGTCGCCGCCGTCAGTGGCTCAGGACATGGACGCAAGCGATACAGTATTTTTAAGCTGTACGCCACCTGTCACCAATGGGTTTACGCGCTGCAATACCCAAGATGGTGACAACTACCTGGGCTATCTTCGTAATGGCAGACCGAGCGGCCGCGGCGTTTACGTCTATGGTAGTGGCGATCGCTACGAAGGGGAATGGGAAAACGGTTTGCCCGATGGTGAAGGGCGATTTATTTTACAAAACGACGCTCGTTTCGAGGGGGTTTGGGAAAACGGCTACATCGTGCGCGGCTCGGCATTTTACCCCGATGGCACCCGCTACGAAGGCACGTTTGCTCCCCTGCAATACGTGGATAGTGATGTCGTCACCAGCCAACCGTCCGGGCAAGGGGCATTTTATTTTGCTAACGGAAATCGCTTCGAGGGTGAATTTTTTGTCGGCAAACCCTTCGGACAAGGAACGTTCATTCACACGACGGGCACGCGCTGTTCGGGATACTTTTTTAACCTCAACTTCGATGCCAACAATGCCACGTGCACCTATCCGAACGGGCAGCGCTACACGGGCGAATTGCGGCAAGCGCGACCCCATGGCGTAGGGACGATGTACGGGACGAACGGCCAAGTCGTCTATACGGGTGCGTTTCGGGAAGGGCAACCGGCCCGGTTTAGCGGCTACGGTAACTAATCCGAATGTTTCACTCGCGCCAAACCCCGGTTTCTAAGCGATCGCGCCCGGAAGGTCACAAAAACCCTTATCC
>CAKZKB010000595.1 GCA_937121005.1 uncultured cyanobacterium
AATCCTTTCAATAGAAGAAATTGCCGGGCCGGTGAACCAGGGAACCGTTGCTGTCGTAATCAGGCTAACGTGCATATTGATTAAATATCTTGTACACTGAAGTGACTTACATACAAGTGTACAGCCATCTAAGCCATGCGCGTCACTATTTTAACCCAAGGTTCTCGCGGCGATGTCCAACCCTGTGTCGCCCTAGGAGTGGGTCTGCAACAAGCGGGGCATCAAGTTAAAGTTGCTACCCACCAACTGTTTGAAAACCTGGTGCGCGATCGCGGCCTAGATTTTGTGACGATCGACGGCGACCCCTCTCAATGGCACCAACAGGAGGAATGGACGCAAGCTAGCGATCGAGGATTGAGTTGGGTAAAAGCGGATAGCGAACGACTGTTGGGGATGGGTGAGGACAACCTCGATCGATTGTGGCAAGCGTGTCAGGAATCCGATCTAATTCTTTGGGTGCCCGTGTTTGTGGTTTGCGCTCGTATGGCTGATGCGCTAGGAATTCCTTCTATGGGGATTAACCCTTATCCTAACAGCCCAACCCAGACCTTTGCCTGTCCCTGGATTTCTGGTCGTTGGCTCGACGGCCCTAATGTTTATAATTGGCTCACTTGGGTGGTGGGACATCAAGTTTATTGGCAATTATTACGGAAGACAGTAAACGACTGGCTGTGGAAAAATTTGCAACAGCCGAAAGTCTCCTGGCTCGGCCCCTACCGTGAGGCGGTGGAAATTGGGAAAACACCAATGCTTTTTGGTTTTAGTCCATCCCTATTACCCAAGCCAAAAGATTGGCCCGATTGGCTTTACGTTACGGGTTGTTGGTTTCTCGATCCGCCTGCAAATTGGTCTCCCCCGACCGATCTGGTAGAGTTTTTGGCAGCCGGATCGCCTCCAATTTATATTGGTTTTGGCAGTATCGCTAGCGATCGCCCGGAAGCGATGACAGAACTGGTACTCGAGGCTTTATCTCTAACAGGACAGCGAGGAATTTTAGATGTGGGATGGGGAAGTATGGCGGTTCCTGTAGAAAACCAAGACAGCGATCTGTTGTGGATTCAAGGAACATTACACAGTTGGTTGTTCCCTCAAGTTTCGGGTGTCGTGCATCATGGGGGAGCGGGGACAACATCAACAGGAATAGCTGCGGGAACGCCGCCGATCGTTGTGCCAACTTTTGGCGATCAATTTCTCTGGGGACAGCAAATTGTTAAGCTCGGTTTGGGATCGAGGATTCTGAAAACTCAACTGACAGCCGAGAGTTTAGCATCTGCGATTGAAACGCTGGTTAGCGATCGCACTATTCGCGATACGGCTCGAGCGTTTAGCCAAAAGTTACAGGCTGAAGATGGTGTAACCGAAGCCGTTGAGTTGTTGCATCGCTATGTAGAGAATTGGCAAGCTAAGAATTGAGTTAATTGTCTTTTTCTTCTAGCAGTTCGATTGTCTTTCCTCGTTTAATTCCTGTTACGTGTATAGTGACTACCTCAAAGCGCGATCGTTGGGTTAACTCTATTGTATCAGATAGTTGCGACGTTGAGTTGGGCAAATGTCATTTTTCCCTACAGCAATTCGATACGCGGTTCGTCTAAAAACCAGTTCTGAATCTGAAGATTTGCAAAGTTCTCGTAATCAGATACATTATTTGTGACTAAAATTAAATTGTTAACTTTGGCAACCGCCGCAATTTGACTATCTGCGAACGCTGGCGTTCTCCCCATCGATACGAGACGACTTCGTTCTTGTGCGTGCCACGTAGCTGCTTGGAAGTCGTAGGGTAAAATGGGAATTTTTGTCAGAACTTTACTCGCTAAATAGGTTTCAATTTGTTGGCGTTTTCTAGACTGTGGCAACCGTTCGCAACCAAACAGGAGTTCTTGCCAAACCGTTGTCGATGTGGCAATTTTTCGTTCGTAGCGAACGAGTCGTTCCATCACCCTAGAATTTGGACGAGATCGTAACGGTTCTGAGAGAACGTTGCTGTCGAGTAGGAATTCCAAGCTCATAGTACGATATTTCGCCCAGGAGAGCGATCGCGCACATCTTTAAATACCTCATCAGGATCGATATCA
>CAKZKB010000596.1 GCA_937121005.1 uncultured cyanobacterium
AAGAGTGGGAGTTCTAGCCGGCCCGAACAACTTACTATAGAATCAGATCCTTGTGCTGCCCGCGCTGCTATGACCTTTTGCCTCAACCCCGACTGTTCGCAGCCTCAAAACGCCGCCGACGCGATCGCCTGTCGCACCTGCGGGCTACCCTTGTTGCTGCGCGGGCGCTATCGCCCCATCAAAGCCATTGGCGAAGGCGGTTTCGGTCGCACCTATCTGGCGGTAGACGGCGATCGGCTCAACGCCCGGTGTGCCATCAAGCAACTGCTGCCCCAACAACTCGCGGGTACTCACCTCAAACAGTCTACCCTCCACAAGATCCGGGAACTTTTTGAGGAAGAAGCCAAACGCCTCTTCCAGTTGGGGATCCACCCGCAGATCCCGACGCTGCTGGCCTTTTTTGAAGAACGCGGCTGTCTGTACCTGGTACAAGAATACATCGACGGCGAGACCTTGTGGGACGAATTGGAACGGGAGGGGGCTTTCGACGAACAGCGCGTCCGCCAAGTGCTGGTGCAGTTGCTTCCCGTCCTCAAGTTCATCCACCAGCGCCATGTCATCCACCGCGACATTACCCCAGTCAACATTTTACGCCGCCACCGGGATGGCAAGTTGGTGTTGATTGATTTTGGAGTCGCCAAACAGCTAACGCGCACGTCGCTAGCCCAACCGGGGACGAAAGTCGGGACGACGGGTTACGCGCCGTTAGAACAGTTGCGAAGTGGTAAGGCGTATCCCGCTAGCGATATTTATAGTTTGGGGGTGACGTGCATTCATTTGTTAACCAACGTGCGCCCGGACAATTTGTTCGATCCGGTGCGGGGTTGGTTGTGGCGGGAACGGTTAGCGCGACAGGGAATGCAAGTCAGCGATCGCCTCGTCACGTTACTCGAAAAAATGACGCGGGATATGGTCGGCGATCGCTATCAGTCGGTCAACGAAATCGTCCGCGGTGTTAAAAGTTTACCCCCGCAACGGACGACGCTACCCCCAAAATCGACGATCGCCCCCAAACCGTCCTCGGTGCGCTTAATTACACCGCCGCCGAGAGATGCCACCAACAATGCCAAAACCGTTGTCGAACCTGGCGAGTCTTCCTCCATTCCCGAGTGGTTTACGCCCAAACCCGCCAGCGCCCCGCCCCACGTCAAAAGTCCTGGTTGGCGCTGCATTCACACCCTCACGGGACATTCGTCTTGGGTGACTTCGGTGGCCGTTTCTCCCAATGGCAGACTGGCAGCCAGTGGCAGTCTCGATGACAAAATTCGCGTCTGGAAGTTGCAAACCGGGAAACTTTTAGGGATACTGGCGGATCACTCTAAATCAGTGAATTCGGTAGCCATTTCCCCAGACGGACGGACGATCGCTAGTTGCGGCGACGATGGTAAAGTCAAATTGTGGAACTTAGAAACCGGGCAGCTAGCAACAACCCTAGGGGAACATTTTCGCGATGTCAATTCGGTGGTCTTCTCTCCCAATGGCGCAATTTTGGCCAGTGGTAGCGAAGATCGCACCATCAAGATTTGGAATTTGGCCGACTATTCTTTGTTGACCACTCTATCGGATGCTTCGGGGATTATCAAAAGTTTGGACTTTTCGCCCGATGGCACTATTTTAGCCAGTGGCGGCCTCGATAATTCCATTCGCCTGTGGAATGTTTCCCGTCGCGACACGGAACTGGTACTCTCGGGACATACCAATTCTGTCACTTGCGTGGGGATCTCGCCGGATGGTAAAGTTCTCGCCAGTGCCAGCAAGGATAAAACCATTAAGTTATGGAACCTGCAAACGGGAGAGCTTATCGATACCCTATCGTCGCACATTGCTGATGTGAATGCGGTGGTGTTCGGCCGTAACGGTCAGTGGTTGATTAGTGGCAGTACGGATAAGAAAATTAAAATCTGGAACTGCGATCGCCGTCAAGTGATGGAAACTTTATCGGGACATTCGGGGGCGGTTAATAGTATCGCCATCGATCCCGAAGGCACGACGATCGTCAGTGGGAGTTGGGATAAAACAGTGATGGTGTGGCGGTGGTTTCCTTAATGATTAATGAGGAAGCATACAAGCGACTGGAAATAGGAGATATTCCAAGAAAAAGAGCTTCCAGATAAATTGATAGCAACTGTAAATACTGGATTTGACATC
>CAKZKB010000597.1 GCA_937121005.1 uncultured cyanobacterium
ATGCGAAAATTAAGAACGCGATCGCGTCTCACGATCGCGTTACCAAAACCGTCAAAGTGGTCAATACCAATCGGTCGGTGGGGGGTCGCATTGCGGGCGCGATCGCCAAAAAATACGGCAATACGGGCTTTACGGGCGAGTTGAACCTCAATTTCGTCGGCTACGCGGGGCAAAGTTTCGGCTGCTTCAACCTACCGGGAATGGTGATGCGCCTGGAGGGGGCCGCCAACGACTACGTGGGTAAAGGAATGCACGGTGGCGAACTGATTGTCGTGCCTCCGGCCAGCAGTACCTTCGATCCGACGGAGAATGTGATCATCGGAAACACCTGTTTGTACGGGGCGACGGGAGGCGTTTTGTACGTCAAAGGTCGCGCTGGCGAACGGTTTGCGGTTCGCAACTCTATGGCGAAAGCGGTAGTAGAAGGAACCGGAGACCACTGCTGCGAATATATGACTGGCGGTGTCGTCGTGGTGTTGGGGCCGGTGGGCCGCAACGTCGGCGCGGGAATGACCGGCGGAATCGGGTATTTTCTCGATGAGGACGATCGGTTCCCGGCGTTAGTGAACCCGGAAATTGTCAGTATCCAGCGCGTTTGTACGACGGCCGGAGAACGACAATTGAAGGAGTTAGTTGAGGCCCACGCCCAAAAAACGGGTAGCAAAAAAGCCGAGAAAATCCTCGCCAACTGGTCGGAATATTTGCCTAAATTCTGGCAAGTGGTTCCTCCCTCGGAAGCGGACAGTCCCGAAGCCAGCGATCGGGCGATCGAGGAGGAGAAGGAGGAGTTGGTTGTGAAGTAGGCGCGATAACTCGACGATCGAGAGGCAATGATGTCAATTCTGGCATTGTTGCCTCTTTAGAGGAGACGAAACTAATGGCTTTTTCAACAGATATCGATTTAAATAAAACCGATTTGACGACTCTGTACGATCGCGATTATTACTTGTGGCTTTCCACCACATCAAAATTGTTGCGACAGGGAAACTTGCAAGGGTTAGATATTACCAACTTAGCTGAAGAAATCGAAGACATGGGCAGGAGTGAAAAGCGATCGATCGAAAGCAATCTTCGAGTTTTACTCATGCACCTACTCAAGTATAAATATCAACCTGAAAAGCGATCGAGTAGCTGGAAATCTACCATCCGAGAACATCGAAATCGATTGCAAACTCTACTGGAAGAGAGTCCAAGTTTAAATCGATATCTCGATGAGGTTTTTAATAAATGCTATCAAAAAGCCAGGGAACTGGCTAGCGATGAAACAGAAATGAGGATCGATCGCTTTCCAGAAACATCGCCTTTTACTCAGGAAGAGATCCTCGACCCTGGTTATTTACCATCGGCATGACTCGACTTTTACACGACCAATTTGCCAAGCAATTCCTGGAAGAACTCCTTTCTCCTTTCGGTGAAGTCAAAACCAGCCAAAATATCGCGGCTGAAGTTCGGCAAGTTGACGTTCTCTTCGTTCCCAAAACACCAAACGCGATCGCCCTTCGATCGTTGGGACTGTTGGGAAAAATGGCAGCTACATCTGCTATTTTCGAGCCCTTTCGCAACCCCGTTACCGCCGATGAAGTTTGTAGTTGTGTCCTCAAACTTCTCATCTTGCAAGCCGATCGAGATCGAGAAGCGAAACGGGACGATCGCGAACTAGCAGACGATCGCTGCCAACTGTGGATCCTAACGCCTACGGCTTCTCCAGATCTACTGGCACGATTTGGTGCTAAACTGAAGAAAGACAAGGGTGTTTACTATCTAGCGGAGGGATTCAAAAGCGCGATCGTTGTTATCCACAAACTGCCTCGCACTCCCCAAACCTTATGGTTGCGGATGTTGGGACGAGGAAACGTGCAACAAGGGGCGATCGCTGAGTTTAATGCTTTGCCAAACGGAACACCATTCAAAGATGACATTCTTCAAGTCTTGTCTAATTTCTTCGCGCTGTTAGAAGTGCGTCGCGACTTAACCTCAGAAGACCAGGAGTTAGCTATGCAATTATCCCCATTGTACCTAGAACGGCTTCAGACGGCAACCGAGCAGGGGATCGAGCGAGGAATTCGTACCGAAATCTTCGCGAGTATCTCCATCGTACTCGAACTCAAATTCGGTACGGAAGGGTTAGCTTTAATGCCGGAAATCGAAGCTATTACTGACCTCGAAACTCTACGATCGATCCGAGAAGGGTTGCGAACCGCATCCACTTTAGAGGAAGTGCGCCAACTCTACTGTTCGGAATAATACGGCAACCGAACAGGTCGATCGCGCTGAGGTTCTGTAAATTTTTGTGACAATACGGAGCGATCGGGCGATCGAGGAGGAGTTGGTTGTGAAGTAGGTGCGATAACTAGACGATCGAGAGGCAATGATGTCGATACGGCATTGTTGCCTCAAAAACTTGAGGAGTAGAACCAATGGACGATCGCTATAGCTTAATTATACAGTGGTCGGACGAAGATGAATGCTTCGTCGTCACGCTACCGGAATTTACCGATGTCATGCAACCTGCGACGCACGGCGATACTTATGAGGAAGCGGCAAAAAACGGTCGAGAATTGTTAGAAACCCCGATTGAAATTTACAAAGAAGATGGGAAACCGCTTCCGCAGCCGAACACTTTGGGGCGATCGATCCAGGTTGTCTAACGAGATAAGTTCGCCATAAAATTTCATAAAGTTACACTCAGCGAATTAGAACGCTATCTAATACAACTGCGAGACTCACCAGGTCATCCCCTCAAGTTCGGACGGAAATAGCAACCGGGTCTGCGATCGCTCTTCATTTAAACAGCGAACTAAATCGCTTCCAGTATCTTCCTGTTCTTCGCGATCGCCTTTATCGATCCATGCTTGCAAAAGCGCGATCGCTTCAGAGGGGCGATCGTTACTTTGCTTGAGTGCGTTCGATTCAAGTTGTTATCGTAGCTTTGGTGACATATTTCCGTACTCGGATGTAAGACCTTGTTTCTCATGTTACCATAAAAAATGTGCTTTTCACAGGAAGAGTCAACTCATGACGATTTCAACAGATATCCGCAAACAAGCGATCGCTAGAACGGTTAACCCACAATGCTTTAAAGCTCTGCATCCCAGGGATTGACCAGATGGATTCCACAATCTAAGAAGTCGCGTATGTTGCGTGTCGCTAATGTTGCCTGGTGAACTCGGCAAATGGCTGCGATTTGTGCGTCAAATTGGGAGATGGGACGACCAAGTTGTTTGCGGTAAGCTGCGATTTGCGAATAAAGTTCGGCGGCTGCGCCATCGAAGGGTAACGTGCGATCGTGCAAGTAACGCGCAAAGACGATCGATGCTCCTTCGAGCAATTTCTGCCGTCGCTGTCCTTTGGGGAGAATTTGAATACCGTAGAGAATTTCGGCTTGGGTAATGCTGGTTGCGTACAGTGAAGCACGATTTTGGCTAGCCAACCATTCGCGGATGACGATCGATCCCATCGGCTGAATGAGTTCCGAAATGACGTTGGTATCGAGAACGATCTTCATGCTTCCCCAAACAGAGTTTCGTCAACTCGGATCGGTTCGCGTGGCTCGATCGCGATTTCGGTGGGTTCGATCTCGCCGAAGTGTCGATCGAAGACTGCGATGAGCCACTGGCCTTCATTTTCAAAGTTTTCGGGTTGGAGTTCTGATGAGGTGTCGGGGTTTGGGTGCAGTTCGCGATCGAGAAGTTCAAAGAGTTTTTGCTTGTCGGTATTGTTGAGTTGATGAATGGCTGGTAAGAGTTCGTTGAGTTTCATTTCTGGTTCCCGTTGTGCTGTTTTGCAGGGAAAAGCAAGGGGAAATCCCGATCTCTATGTTATCATAAAAAATGTGATTCTCAAAAGAAGAGTCAACTCATGTCCATTTCAACAGATATCCGCCAACGAGCGATCGCCCTCATCAAACAGAGATCGCTTGGCGACATTCCCGATCGATGGTATAATTGCACTATATCTTAGTGATGGTAGCGACGATCGTGAAAGTTTCATTGTCATTAACCCCACAACAAGAACGGTTCGTTCGAGAACAAATCGATCGCGGACTTTACACCAACGCCGAACAGGTGATTAGTGAGGCGCTGACGTTACTTGAAAGCGTTCGAGATCGGGAAGTTGAAACGCTTAGAGAACGGATCGAGATCGGAACCGAACAAATAAAAAAAGGTCAAGTTACCGATGGCGAAGTTGTTTTCGACCGCCTTTCGGAGCGGTTAAAGAATGAATTTGGCTTGGAAGCATGAGCAGTTACTCATTTTCAGATGAAGCAGTCAGCGACTTGGATGATATCTGCACGTACATTGCTCGTTCTAACCCGAAAGCTGCCAGCCAATTGTTCGATCGCATTCGAGAAAAATGCAAGCTGGTTGCTCAATTTCCCAATATGGGAAAACAATACGATCGCCTTTCTCCTTACCTGCGCGGATTTGTCGTTAGCGATTATATCATCTTTTACTATCCTAGAGAAAATGGCATTGATATCGTCAAGGTAGCAAACCGAAGCACTGAAAAAACTTGAGGAGTAGAACCAATGGACGATCGCTATAGCTTAATTATACAGTGGTCGGACGAAGATGAATGCTTCGTCGTCACGCTACCGGAATTTACCGATGTCATGCAACCTGCGACGCACGGCGATACTTATGAGGAAGCGGCAAAAAACGGTCGAGAATTGTTAGAAACCCCGATTGAAATTTACAAAGAAGATGGGAAACCGCTTCCGCAGCCGAACACTTTGGGGCGATCGATCCAAGTTGTCTAATGGAATAAGTTCGCCATAAAATTTCATAAAGTGACACTCAGCGAATTAGAACGCTATCTAATATAACTGTGAGACTCACCAGGTTATGTCCTCGAGTTCGGACGGAATTCGAGTCAACTTGTTCTCGTAAGTTTGGTGACATATTTCCGTACTCGGAGGTAAGACCTTATTTCTCATCATACCACGATCGCGCCCTAGATCGCATGGTAATCCATTCGGTAGTATTTTAAAAATATTCGGAAGCAAGATGCTCCCACTACCAAGTCGGGCAAACAGCGTTTGCCCCTACATAAATAGGTCAATTTTGCAAAAAATCCCCATTTTTAATTTTTAATTTCTAATTTCTAATTGTCCTCCTCGATCCAGGCTTTAATCATTTCCAGCGGAACCGCAAGCGGAAAATGAGCGAAGAGAAATTTAAGTGCTTCTTCTCCCCCGGCTTGCAATACGCGCAGCAGCCGCTTTTTCGTTACGGGTTTGACGATCGCCTGATGCAAAACCTGCGCCATATCCACTC
>CAKZKB010000598.1 GCA_937121005.1 uncultured cyanobacterium
AATTCGAGTCTATCCTTTGAGAAACCGGGTTTCTACACCCGAGGCGCGATCGGTCACCTGAATAGTTACCTTCATCTTTGTTCCCAACCCAGTTTTCAACAGATAGATCGACGATAAACATTACTTTTTCCTCAATTTAGGTGGTTTAACTGCGATCGTCTTGCTGCCACTCGGTGCGACAATTTCTAACTCTTCTGTTTTCCTCATATAATCTATAGTTGTATTGTAAGCGATCGCGTTACAATACGATCGCCTCAATGCGCGTTTTAGAATTGGGACTGCGCAAAATTGAATGCCCGCGATCGCGTTCCTGACTTCAGGGATAGACCTTACTTTTTAATAAGGTTGAGATCCGATTGTTCAAACAGAAGCCGAAACCGCTTCGGAGGTGGCTAGCTGTTCTAACTGTTCTTGCTGATCGCGGGCGACGCAAGATTCGATAATCTCGTCGATGTCGCCTTCGAGGGCTTTTTCTAGGGTGAAGTTTTGCCCCAAACGGTGGTCGGAAACGCGACTGTCTTTGTAGTTGTAGGTGCGAATTTTTTCCGATCGCGCCCCACTTCCCACTTGCGATCGCCGCATGGATGTTACCGCTTCTTGCTGTTCGCTGAGTTTCATTTCGTAGAGTTTGGCCCGCAAAATTTGCATGGCCCGTTCGCGGTTTTTCAACTGCGATCGCTCTTCAGTACAAAAGACGCGAATCCCCGTCGGTTTGTGGAACAAATCCACTGCGGTTTCAACTTTGTTGACGTTTTGTCCGCCTGCACCGCCCGATCGCGCGGTGGAAATTTCGATGTCTTTAGGGTCGATGTCCACTTCCACATCTTCCACTTCTGGCATTACCGCCACCGTCGCAGTAGACGTATGAACTCGGCCGCCCGCTTCGGTCACGGGAACCCGTTGAACGCGGTGCACTCCGGCTTCAAATTTCAGTTTGCTGTAGACGCGATCGCCTTTAATTTCTAAAATCGCCTCCTTAAAACCGCCCATTTCCGCAGGGGATTCGCTCAGCATTTTCACGCTCCAATTTTGGCTTTGGGCGTAGCGAGTATAGAGGCGAACCAAATCTCCCGCCCACAGGCTGGCCTCGTCGCCACCCGTGCCAGAGCGAATTTCAAGCATGATATTCTTGTCGTCGTTGGGATCTTGCGGCAACAACAATATTTTTAGCTTGCCTTCGAGTCGCTCGATTTCTGCTTCCAAATCGGCGATTTCCATTTGCGCCATCTCGCGCATTTCAACATCGCTGTTGGCTTCTTTTAAGACTTCTTTCGCGCCTTTGAGTTCGTCTTGCTTGTCTTTCCAGCTTTGGTAGGTGGTGACGGTTTCTTCTAAGGACGATCGCGCTTTTGCTAGGCGTTGCACCTCGTCAGGATTGGTGGCAACATCGGGATCGCCCAGGCGACGGGTGAGTTCGTGAAATGTCTGTTCGACGGAGTGCAGTTTTTCGAGTAAGTACGTTTCAGCCATGACGGAACCTCTCTAAAGAAATTAAAAATTAAAAATTAGAAATTAAAAGCATGATTCGCCCCTAATCTCTAATTTTTAATCGGAGTGCGACGAAAGGTTCCCGGCTACTTCTCGGAATCGGAGGCACTTTTGTCAACCATGCCATACTTGCGGAGGAAGCGTTCGACGCGCCCTTCGGTGTCGATGATCCGTTGCGATCCGGTATAAAAGGGATGGTTTCCAGACCACACATCAACGTGCAGTTCCGGCTTTGTCGAGCCGACGGTGGTGACAACTTCGCCGTTGCAATAAACTTTCGCTTCGGGATACCATTCGGGGTGAATGTCTGATTTGGGCATGGTTCGGTTTTGGACGTGACATCGATTTTAAGACAAGCATCTATTATACCACAGCCTGGGGGAGAGGCAAGTTTGGGGTTGGAGTCCGGGTGCGAGTTTGGGGGGCAGTACGGGAGCAAGATGCTCCCACTACCCATCTCATACAGCAGAATGGAGGATTCGCCCAATTTCGAGTTGCCTTAAAGTCCGCAAGATCTGAGTTTTTCTAAGAATAACACTTGCATCGGCGGCTGTAAATTCGTGCGGGGGATTTATCCCTCGGGGGCGCTTAAGTCGGGAGAGGCGATCGTCCGTTCCCAACCGACCCGATCGCGGAATTTTTCGTAGTCGCTGGTACTGGTTCCGTTCTCCTTTTCCCACAGGCGCAATTGTGCGGCAAAACCAAACTGTCCGGCGCTAATTCCCGTCCACAGGCGATCGATGAGTTCCAGTTCTTGACAGTTGATACTCAGCCAATTGTCGCCAATAATGCGGCGCGTTTCCACATCGGCAGATAACCAGTTTTGCTGTTCGAGTAATTCCCACAAACGCTCGTAATTCTCGATGCGAGTTGCCAACAACGACGATCGCGGTTCGACGAGTCTGGGGGGTAAAACCGATCGCGTTCTTTCCCGTTCGATATTCGATCGCGCTTGGGAAATCAACCGTTGCGCCTGGGCCGTCCAGTTGGGGCCGCGTACCTGTTCGGCGGCGGCGATCGCCCCGTTCCAGTCGCGCTCGCGCATGGCTTGTCGGGCCTGGCTTAAATAGGCGCGATCGACAATTTCGGCGGCCC